>JBDQOS010000113.1:0-3873 GCA_040261075.1 Flavobacteriales bacterium | reverse complement strand
GGCGAACGCCCCGCCAGCGGCCAAGTGAGCCACCAACGCGTCGCGGTCGCCGCCGTTCCAGGCGCCGAAATCCTTGGCGTTGTCGCTTCCGTCGGCCTCGACCACCACGGCGAGGATGCGGCGCTTCGCACCGCGAACCACCTCCTTCACCGTGCCCGAAACCGGGCTTGCGAACATCACCGAAGTGCAGGTTTTGTCGTGGAACAGCGCCTCACCGGCCTGCACTTGAGCTCCCTCTTTGACGGCCAACTTGGGCGTCACTCCGGGAAAGTCGGTTGGCTGCACCGCAACCACCGAGGGGCGTGGCGCATCGCCACAGGTCAGGGCCGGCTCGCCGGTCAATCGGATGTCGACCCCCTTTTTGATTCGCAAAGTCTTGGACATGTCCAACGGTTTTCGGGGCGCAAAGGTAGCCCCCACAATTCAAAAGAACGGCGCAAAACGTCAGCAGATTTGTCCACGGTCACAAGGGGAAATCGTGAAAGGATTTCCGACGAACTTTGGGGCATGACCTTCGCGCGCCTCTCCACGCACTTCTTCTTGGCCATGGCCGCCCTTGGGGCTGCGTTGCATCCCGCGCAAGCCCAAACCCCAGCCTTCCCCCCGCTCCCGCCCGACCAAACGGACCTCGCCACGGTCCTGTTCCACCCGACCGGGCAGCCGCTCGCCCCTCCGGTCGTCCCGTTGAACGGCGATTTGGATCGCGGCCTGTTGGAATTGCGGTTCGACGACCTGTCGGGGAACTACACGCCTTGGGAAGTCCGCATTGTCCACTGCGATCGGCATTGGTTGCCCTCAGACCTCCAGCCCAGCGAATACACACGTGGCTTTTACAGCACGCCGATGGAAGACGACGAGGCGAGTTTTGGGACCAAGGTCGATTTCACGCACCACTCCCTTTGGCTTCCCAACGACGACCTGCAGTGGACGCGGAGCGGGAATTACCTGCTTGAGGTTTTCGACCCGTACGAGCCGGAGCGCGTCGTCGCGACCCGGCGGTTCGTCGTGTTCGAAGACCTGTGCCGCGTGGAAGCCCAAGCCGGAGAACCGAACGACCTCGCCCTCCGCCGCACCCACCAGGAAGTCCATTTCTCCCTGTTCGAAGAAGGCTACAGCCTGTCCGATCCGTACGACCGACTCCACGTCAGCGTCGTGCCCAACTGGCGCTGGGACCGCGCGGTTGCCGGACTTGAGCCCCGGTTCGTCAAGGGCGGAGAGCTCGACTTTCAGCGAGCGGGCTACGTCTTCGAGGGTGGAAACACCCACCGGTTTGCCGACCTCAAGGGCCTTGAATTCAAGGCCCGGGGCGTCGCCCGCCTCGAAGAGCGAGCCGACCACTTCTACTTCTACCTCGAGACGGATGAACGCCGGACCTTCGATTACTTCGGAGGCGGCGAAGACATCCACGGCGCGATGGTCACCCACAACGACCGCCTCGACCCCTACACCGGGAGCGACTACGTGTGGGTGCATTGGCGTTTGGACACACGACACCCCCTGGTCGACCGCGACATCTTCCTCGTCGGTGCCTTCACCCAACACCGGTGCTTGCCTGAGTTTCGCATGGAGTACGACGCCGCACAAGGCGTGTACACCCACCGCCACCTCCTGAAGCAGGGCTATTACAACTACCAGTACGTGGTACGTGAAACGGGGGCTGCGGACGCTGAACCCGGCGCGCTCGCGGACCTCGAAGGCTCGCACTTTCAAACCGACAACCTCTACACCCTTGTGGTGCATTACGCCGATTGGGAAGGCTACGACCGCGTCGTCGGCCTCGCCCAATGGGAATCAAACCCGTAAACTTGACGTGTGAAACACCTCTGCTTTGCCTTGACCGCAGCGAGCCTGAATGTTTTCCCGCTCTCAGGCCAAACGCCCATGCAGGAATGGGCCCAAAACCACGGACTTGTTGGGTACAGCGTGGCGGCAGCCCTCGAAGACGGAACGGCCACAACCTGGGTGGGAGGACAACGCAACGTCGCTCGGAACCTGCCCGTGCAAACGTCCACCGTGTTTCGCGTAGCCTCCATCAGCAAGGCTGCCGTGGCTTTGGGTTTCTTCCAACTTTGGGCAGACGGAGAACTCGGCCTTGACGACGACATCAACAATGCACTCGAAGGCCTATTGCCTCCAATCCAACACCCCGACCACCCGGACCTTCCGTTGACCCCTCGGATGTTGCTCAGCCACACCTCAGGCCTTCGTGACGGAAGCGGTTACGGAGACTTCCTGACGGCGACCTACCAGGCCAACAACGGCGCTGACCTTCCGCACATCTCGGAACTCCTGATGCCGCCAGGGGCGTACCACACGCCCGACATGTGGTCCACTGCTCCCGGCGAATCCTTTGCCTACGCCAACGTGAATTTTGGGTTGCTTGGAACCGTTCTGGAAGCGCTTGCTGGCGTACGGTTCGACGTGTGGATGACCTCCCACGTCTTCGAACCCTTGGGTTTGAATGCAAGCTTCTCTGTCCACGACTTGGAGGACATTGACGACGTGGCAGTGCTCTACCGTTACATCGACGGGTGGGTAGCGCAGGCTGACCACTACGAGGGCTCGTTGCCGCCGTTGATCAACCTCGATCAATACGTCCCAGGGACCAACGCGCTTCGCTTCGCGCCACAGGGCGGGTTGCGATGCAGCGCCGTCGAACTGCTTGACCTCATCTCGGAGTGGACAATGCGGGCAGACGGGAGTTCGCCCTCGGCCCTTCTCCCGGCCCCAGCGGTGGCTGAAATGCGTTCCGAAGCCTGGGCGTTCGATGGTTCCAACGGCGATTCCTATGGAGGCTTGTTCGAACGGTGGTGCCTGGGGCTTCATTTGGACGACTTCCAAGCCAACTCGTTTCCCGTCGCCGGGAATCAAGCGAAGTCCTGGGGGCACCCCGGTGAGGCGTACGGCTTGATTTCCGGGGCCTATCATGTGACCTCTGACGACGGATGCCGATTTCGCTTTGCCTACCTCATCAACGGCATGAATCCGGCCCCCAGTTTGGGGTCGGACGGCTGGTACACGGTTGAAAACGAGTTGCACGAATTGATTGGCCAATGGGCCAATTCCGCATGCAGCACCTCACTGCAGAACGAATTCTCCGGATCGGAAGGGAATTCCTACGAATCTGTGGCGCTTTCGCCGGGAGCTCCCCTCCCTCCGCTCATGCAACTCCCCAACGTGACCTGGGTCGACGCCTCGGGAAAATCGGCATGCACCTTTTCCCGCCCTGCCCTTGAAGTTCCCGCTCTCCCCTCCGGCAAGTACATTCTGACGCAGAACGGGCTGCCGCGCGGATCCGTTTTCGTTTTACCTCCAACTCCCTGAACATGAAATCCTCTCTGCGCATTTGGATCACCGGCGCCTCCAACGGCATTGGCCGGGCCTGCGCCTTGGCTTTGGCGGAATCCGGGCATCGGGTTTGGGCTTCTGCCCGGAACGCTGAGAAATTGGCGGAACTCGCAACGCAAGCCCAGGCGTTCTCGGGCGAAATCCGCACCCAACAATGCGACGTAACGCAACCCGCCAGCGTCGCCGAGTGCGCCGCCGCGATTGACGCGGCGTGGGGTGGGCTGGATGTGGTCGTCCCCAACGCCGGCATCGGGTATTTCAACCCGCTTCAGGAAGCCCCCCTCGACGAATGGCGTGCCATGGTCGACGTCAACGTGACCGGGGTTCTTTCAACTCTGCACGCCTCCTTGCCGTTGCTCCTCCCCAACCAAGGGCACGTCATCAACATCGGCTCGCTCGCGGCGCGTCAGGTGTTTCCCAACAGCGGCGTGTACTGCGCCACGAAGCACGCGGTGCTGGCGTTGTCGGAATCCCTGCGAACGGAATTCAGAAACGACCTTGCAGTGACCACGATCAACCCAGGGG
>JBDQOS010000112.1:0-2730 GCA_040261075.1 Flavobacteriales bacterium | reverse complement strand
GTTCCGGGATGATGTCGTCCACCAAGCCTAGACCTTTCATGTCGTCGCCAGTGAGCTTCAGCGCCTCCGCGGCCTGCATCTTGTAGTCCCACGAGCGCCAGAGGATGCTGGAGCACGATTCGGGGCTGATGACGCTGTACCACGTGTTTTCCATCATGACCACCTTGTCGCCGATGCCAATTCCCAGCGCGCCACCCGACGCGCCCTCGCCGATGACGATGCAGATGATGGGCACGCGAAGCTGGCACATCTCGAGCAGGTTTCGGGCGATGGCTTCGCCTTGTCCACGCTCCTCCGCCTCCAATCCCGGGTAAGCCCCTGGGGTGTCGATGAGCGTCACCACGGGGCGATTGAACTTCTCGGCGAGGCGCATCAAGCGCAAGGCTTTGCGGTACCCCTCCGGATTTGCCATCCCAAAATTGCGGTACTGGCGCATCTTGGTGTTGATGCCTTTTTGCTGACCGATGAACATGACCGAGCGACCGTCGAGCTCTCCGAGCCCACCCACCATGGCTTTGTCGTCTTTGACCGTCCGGTCCCCATGCAATTCGAGGAATTTTCCATCCGTCAAAGCCTTGATGTAGTCGAGGGTGTAGGGGCGGTCGGGGTGGCGGCTCACCTGCACCCGTTGCCACGGCGTCAGCTTTTCGTAGATCTCTTTCGTGACCTCCTGAATCTTCACCTCCAATTCTTCAATGGTGGTGGTCATGTCCAGGTCGTTTTTCTCCTGAATCTCCTTGGCCTGTTCAAGTTGCTCGCGCAGCGTCTTGATTGGCTCTTCAAAGTCGAGGTAATTCATCTCCCCAAAGATGCGGCGTTTATCAACTCGACGAGGGTTCTGTAAACCCAAAAAACCGCAAGTAATCAAGGGGCTTTTCCACAATCATGGGGTTGCAAGCAGGGCGACCATCGCGCGGACCGCGCGGCCCCGGTGGCTGATTGCGTTTTTCTTTTCGGGGGCCATGTCCGCGAAGGTGCGGGTGTGGCCCTCGGGCGTAAAAACAGGGTCGTAGCCGAAGCCCTTGGCTCCGGACCGTTGGAGGGCAATCGAGCCCCGGCACGTGCCTTCGATGAGGTGCTCCTCGCCGCCGCGAATGAGGCAGATGGCCGTGCGGAATTGGGCGGATCGGGATTCGGTGGAGGTGGCGTCGACGCGGTTGAGCTCGGCGAGGAGCTTCGTCATGTTGGCCTCCGAGTCGCCGTGGGCGCCGGCGTAACGTGCGCTAAGCACGCCGGGCGCCCCGTCCAGAGCGTCGACCTCGAGGCCCGTGTCGTCTGCGAAGCAGTCAAGCCCGTAGTGGGTGACGACGTGGCGTGCCTTGATTTGGGCGTTGCCCTCGAGGGTGGCGGCGTCCTCGACGATCTCTTCGTGGCACCCGATGTCCGTCAGGCTTTGAATGCGGTAGCGGTCGCCAAGCATTTCCTGGAGTTCACGCACCTTGTTGGCGTTGTGCGTAGCAAAAACGAGAATGGGCAGTGCTTCGTTGGAATGGCTCATGTCGCAAAGGTGCGGCGAAAGAAGGACAGGCGTGCGGCTATTGGAGCAGCCGTCGGTTGAGTTTGCCTCGTTCGGTGCGGGGCAGGTCTCCCCATTCGAGGGTGCGTGGAGTTTTGGCAGAGCCGAGCAATGATTTGAGGGATTCGCGCCAGCCGTCGAGCAGCGCAACGGGATCCGCGTCGTCTGGGGGTGTGCCAGCCAATCGCAACACGACGGCCTCGCCGAGGGTTTCGTCCGGCCGACCAAACGCCGCCCAGTCCGACACCCACGCAGGCATGAACGATTCAAGGGCCCGCTCGACTTCACTCGGGTGGACCAGCACGCCTCCCGTGTTGATGACGTCGTCGGCTCGCCCCAACCACAAGAACCCGCCCTCGGGAAGTTCTTCGATGCAGTCCCGTGTGACGAGTTGATGAAGCTCTCGGGAAGGAGCGTCGATCACGGCGCAACCCGTGTCGTCGGTGCCGAGGGTCACGGACGGAAGGGGGTGAAAGGGGCCTGCGAGGTCGAGGGTGGAGGCAAGCTTTCGTGTGGCGACGTGCGTCAAGGCCTCGCTTAACCCGTAGCTCTCCCAAACTTCGTCCACGCGCCCTGAACGAAGCAGGTTTTCGAGAAGCGGGGCGGACACGGGGCCGCCCCCAAGCAACAACGTGCGGACGGATCCTGCACCGTGTTCGAGCCAGCCTTGGGCTTGGTGGGGCGTGAGCGCGACGAAGTCGGAGTGCTCTCGCCAGCTGGGCCGGGAAGAGGGGGCGACGAGCTCGAGGTCCCAGGCGCCTTCGATGGCACGCACCACCATGGCCTGTCCCGCCACAAAGGAGGTGGGCAACGCAAGAACGGCGCGCGTGCCGGGTTCGAGGCGCCAGTGTTCGATCGTGTCCTGCACGCTGGCAAGAACGGCGTTGCGGCTGTGTTCGACGGTCTTGGGAGAGCCTGTGGTGCCGGAAGTTTGGACAGCCATGCCGGGCTCCACGCCCTGGCACCAACTCACCCAAACTTCTGCCACGTCACGAAGCCATGCCTCGCGCTTGGCTTGCGTGCGCCGGAATTCAGCCGCCCCAATGGCGGTTGCGGGCCACGATTGAGTCCCGAGACGGACCGTTCCTTTGCGTGCGGGTTTCCCGTTCATGTTCCGCCGTGATCAACGCCGCATCCGCAGCCGGGTTCGTGCCTCTCCGCGCCTTGAAGGGCTTCGCGCCAAATCGACTCGTCGCGTGGGGCTTGCGATGCCG
>JBDQOS010000111.1:0-2520 GCA_040261075.1 Flavobacteriales bacterium | reverse complement strand
TTCTCTTCGCGATCGCGGTCGAAGTCGATCGTGTTCTTGGGGTCTTCCAACAGCGCTTCGTATGGCTTGATGCGGTAGGGCACGTTGGCGTAGACGAAGGAGTCGTTTTGGAAATACTCCTCGAGCTTCTCGGGGCTGTACGCCTGCAAAAACTCCAAGAACTTGAGCAGGTAGATGATTTGGTGGTCGCCCCAATAGCCGATGAACGACCAGGGGTTGTCCGGTTCGATGGTTTCCCATTCGAACCCGTCCTTGAACACGCGGTAGGGGTTGTACCCGTCAAACGTCGTGGCGTTGAGGAACTTGAAAATCATCCCCTCGATGAACTCGGGGTAGGCGTGAACCAAGGCTTCCCAGTTTTGGAAAATGTCGCGCCAGTTGCCTTGGTAATCCAGGATCTTCGAACCGTCGTCTTCGTTGCGAAGGTTGATGGAGAACTTGTTCCAAGGGCGGCTCGGGTCGCCGTGACGCCGGCTGAACTTCAGCGGCAGGTACTCGGCACTGAGTCGCTTGAAATTGAGGTCGTCGTCGTGTTGAACCTGCTCTTGGAGGAAGAACAAATCAAATTTCTCCGGCCACGACGCCATGAGTTCCGACTTCTTGAAGAACACCTTGTGGTTGGCCCGGTCGATGTAGGCCATGAAGTCCGCGCGCTCAATGGTGTAGTTCTCGTCAAAAATCCCGCCGCGCATGATGTTGAACATCGTGTTGGCGAAGTGGCGGATGTTTCTACGGCGGTCGGCCGTGAGCTGCAACCCGTCGCTTGCGGCCACCAGGGCAATCAAGCTGTTGGAACCTTCTTCGACGTCCTTCAAGACGGCTTGCCGGAGGGTTTCGGGCGATTGGAGGTCGCGCTTCAACGCCACCACGCCTCGTATGGATTGGCCCAAATTGGCCACGATCATCCAGTCCTTGCTTTCCTCGGGCGCCAACTCCAACGATTGTTGGATCAAGTACGCGCCGCGCTCGGCTTTGACGTCGGTTTCAGTGACGAGGGCCCCGCCCGTTTTGAAGGTGTCCAGTTGCCGGGAAGACAACAGCACTTCGGGCGAGTCAAACCCCACGGACCACACGACGTTGGCCTTCAACGACTCGCTGGGCTCGGCCTTGTCTGAAATGATGGCACTCAAGGCGAAAATCCCCAAGTTGCCGTCTTCAAGCTCGCACTTTTTGTAGGCGTCGACGAGGTTGCTGCTGCCGCGCTGAAGGCCTTCCGGCACGCCGTACGGGAGCACGTTTTGAAACCCGTCGAGCACGCTGACGCGGATCGGTTGGTCGGAAGACGAGGTGAGGCGCGCCTGGCGCACAAACCCGTACAACTCGCTCGCGGCCCATTGGTAGCGAAACGTCAAGTTGAGGTCGCGGTTGACCTCTTCGAACATGACTTTGTTCCCGTACGCGTTCTTGTACAGGTTGCGTTTGATGGCGTAGGCGCCCTTGTTTTGGTCTGAGAAAGGCTGCCAAAGCATGCGGCGGTCGCCTGCGTCCACCAGCAAGACGGTCTTGCAGCCCGTGGTCTCGGCCGATTCGGTGATTTTGTCGTCCGTGTAATACGGGAACAAGGCAAAATCGCTGTTGACCCTTCCTGCGGACAGTCCGCCGTTGCTGGCCAAAAACATCCAGTGGTCCGAATGGCTGACAATGCTCATGAAGAACGGACGCATCCGATCCACGGCACTGATTTTGTAATACGTTTCGCCTTCGAGGGTGATTTCCTCCCCGGTGATGGGGGCTTGGGAAGGTTGGTAGGGCTGCTGCCCGAGGTAGATGGATGTGCGGTTCTCCGTGGAGCTCATTTCAACGTGGTGGTCGGATGTCGTGAGACCGCGGATTCAATCTGTGTCTTCGTTACAGCGAATGCGATCTGCGTGCCGTGCGTTAACAGCGGAGCGAATTTAAACCCTGAGGTTGGATTTTGCCCCATCGAACGGGGAGAGGGCTGCACGTTCAGGGCCCCGGTTGTGTATGCAGTACCCGATTCCTCAGCTCGAGGACAACTGGCCGGCGAGGAACCCTGTGGTCCAGGCCGCTTGAAAGTTGAAGCCGCCCGTCACGCCGTCCACGTCGAGGACCTCGCCTGCGAAATGCAGTCCGGGGACCACGCGGCTTTCCATCGTGCTGAAGTCGACCTCGCCAATGCTTACACCCCCGCACGTCACGAACTCCTCTTTGAAGGTGGTTTTGCCGCGTACGTCGTAGACGTCGTTGAGCAGCGTGTTGACGAGCTTGTTCTTCGCCTTTTTGCCTAGGTCGACCCAAACCGCGTCGGCCTGCACGTCTGCCCTTTCCAGCAGGTAGGCCCAAAACTTCCTCGGCAGTTCAAACGGACACGCGTTCGCCACTTTCTTCTTCCGGATGTCCGGCATGGCGTCGTCGATTGTGTCGTTGACCTCCGCTTCGTTCGCGATGCCAATCCAGTTCACCTGGACTGAGAATGCGTAGCCGCGTTCCGCGAGTTCACGGGCGCCCCATGCGCTGAGCTTCAGCACGGCTGGACCGCTCATGCCCCAGTGGGTAATC
>JBDQOS010000110.1:0-3072 GCA_040261075.1 Flavobacteriales bacterium | reverse complement strand
GTCTTGAAGCGTTCGTTTCTTCCTGTGCGTGATTTGAAGGACGGCGGCATGCTCGAGCTGTTGATGTCGAGTCGGCCCGATCCTTCGTTTGGCCTGCAAGCCTCAGACCGCCCCACTTCCAGTTGGGAGGCACCAGGCTTTGTAGCCGTGCCAGGAATTGAGGCGCCCCGAACGTTCCAAAAGGACAGCACGTCGTTTCAACTCGGGCACCTCGACCCCGAAGCCCTCCTGGAGTGGAGTCGCGACGGCGGCAAGACTTGGGAAGGCTACAGCGGAGAGGTTTGGATTCACCAAACCACGGACATCCAAGCACGAGCGATTGCGGGACTTGATACTTCCGTCGTGGTCAAGCACCGCATCTTGAAGGTGGACCACACCTGGACCTTGACGCTGGAAACACCCCCTGACAACCAGTACACCGCCGGGGGAACGCAAGCGTTGATTGACGGCCTTCAAGGCGGAACGGACTTCCGGACTGGGGAATGGCAAGGGTACTGGGGTGAACCCATGGTGGCTACCTTGGATTTGGCGCGTGTGGAGCGCGTTGCTCAGATTTCACTCGGCGCGCTGCAAGACATCAAGCCGTGGATTTGGACGCCCAAGCGCGTGCTGTTCTCCGCCTCGAAAGACGGCAGGGACTTCGACGTGTTTCATGTCGTGGACTCCCCGGTCTCGGTGACGGACTCCACGGTCCAAGTCGCTGAATTCACGTGCAGGGTGCCTGTCGAAACCCGCTACCTGCAAATCGAAGCCGAGGCCCACGGCCCCATCCCGGAATGGCATTTGGGGAGAGGAAACGACCGTTGGATGTTCTTGGACGAAATTGTCCTCGAATTCGCTCCGTGATGGACTGTGCTGATGGACTACTCTGAAAACCCGTTTCTTTCAAGAGGCTTGGCCTCGACGACGCTGCATCCCTTGGGCCTCGAGGTGGAATCAGCCGAAGGCCCCTGGATTCGTCTGACCGAGAACCGTTGGCTTTTCGACGCCATCAGCGGAATTGGGGTTTCGAACGTCGGGCACCGTCATCCCGCAGTACACGCGTCCCTTCAGCGCCAGCTGGACGCGCATCTGCACACCCTTGTCTACGGCGAGTTTCTGCAGGAAGCCCAAACCTCTGCCGCCAAACTCCTCCTTGCCACCCTTCCCGAGGAGCTCAACTCCGTGTATTTCCTCAATTCCGGAGCCGAAGCCATTGACGCAGCGCTCAAACTGGCCAAACGAGTCACGCGGCGTCGGCGCATGTTTGCCGTCACCGGCGGGTACCACGGAAACACCCACGGCGCGCTTTCCGTTTCGTCCAACGAATCTCGCAAGGCCCCGTTCAGGCCTTTGCTTCCCGAAGTCGAATTTCTGACGTGGAACGATCCCCGTGACCTCCGTCGAATCGACAACGAAGTGGCATGCGTGGTGGTTGAAACGGTTCAAGGAGATGCCGGAGTCCGCATCCCTGATCACGAGTGGCTCTCCGCGCTCGCAGCTCGTTGCAAGGAAACCGGATCCCTTCTGATTCTCGACGAGATCCAATGCGGCATGGGCCGCACGGGCAAGATGTGGGCCTTTGAACATTTCAACCTCGTCCCGGACGTGGTCTGCATGGGCAAAGCGCTCGGCGGAGGCATGCCAATCGGGGCCGTTGTTTCCTCTCGGAAAAACATGGGGCAATTGGCGCACGCCCCTTCCCTCGGTCACATCACAACCTTCGGAGGGCATCCGATGGCTTGCGCGGGTGCCGCAGGAGCACTGCAGGTGCTGTCCAGCCTCGACTTTGGGCACGTCGAGGCGCAAAACATGCGTTGGCAAAACGCTTTGAACGCGCATCCGGCCGTGGTTGCCACCCGGCGGATCGGCGCCTTTCACGCCGTGGAGCTCCGCGATGCGGCGGCGGTTCAGCGCGCCGTCGAGGCCGGGTTGGACGTGAAGCCCGGAGAAAAGGGAGTCCTGTTGTTTTGGTTTTTGAGCGTGCCCAACGCGTTCCGCCTCGCCCCGCCGCTGACCGCCAGCACAGAAGAAATGGCCGAGGGCCTCGAGCTCGTGCTGCGTGCGCTTGACGAAGCCGAAAAGGGCTGAAATTCCAACCTACGCATCGCAGACCTTGACCGAGCCGGCGAGTTACCGCAAGGCTGGCAAGCCCAACTTCTCGCGCACCCAAGCGCCTAGCGCCTCGCTCGACCGCTTCCCCTCGGGGAGCACGTCTGGAAGCAATTGCCAACCGTGAACCGCCACGGGTTCCGTGCGTTGCCGCAAATCGGGCTGGGCGGCGCGGATTTGGTCTCGCAGCAGCTGCACGTCGGGGGCCAAAAATTCGTCCTCAGCCCACTCCATGTAGACAGGCGGCCATGGCAACGAGCCCTTCATTAAGATTGGAGAAACGAGAGGGTCGTCCGCGGGATGCCCTGCCAAGTATTGCCGGCTGTACGCCAAGGAATCCTCGCCGTCGAACGGACTGTGAGACACGTCGTTGTGCCGGATGGACTCCGCTTCTTTGCGGAGGTCGCACCACGGACTCAGAAGCGCCACCCCCGCCACGTTGGACAAATTGCCTTGTCGCGACATTTTCTGCAACGCCCCGAGCACGAGGTTCCCACCCGCCGAATCGCCCACAATTACCACCTCGTCCCCCTCGGACAAAATGCTCTCAAGCGCCTGAAACACGTCGTCGTGGGCCGCAGGGAACGGATGCTCCGGAGCGAGTCGGTAGCTCGGCAGGAGAACTCGGCAACGGCTGGCACGCGCGAGGTGCACTGCTGCAGCGCGGTACACGCGTGGACTCCCAAACGCAAACGCCCCGCCGTGAACCCACACCACCGTGCCTTCGCTCCGCTCCTTCCACGTCACCTCTGCCCCGCTCCACTCCGGACACGTGACTTCGGAGTAGTCGCCGCCCCAAGGCCCCGGGTTCAACAACGACGCCACGTCAATGGCTTGCCTGAGCTGTTGTGGCGTGGCGTGTGCCACGTCCCGACGCAAAACACGAGCAGCACGGTGGGCACTTTCGAGCCAAGCGGATTTGGACGTCCAGTCGGAAGGCCACCAAGGTTGGAGTTGTTGCTCCTGTGCCATGCCGCGAAG
>JBDQOS010000109.1:0-12303 GCA_040261075.1 Flavobacteriales bacterium | reverse complement strand
GGTTCGCGGGGCGACGAAATGATCAGCGTGTTGCACGCCGAAGAAGCCTCGAGGTTCGCCGACATTGTGGCGCTGTCTCCCAACGAAGTGATTGCGCGAGAAGTGTTGGAGGAATGGAACGTGCAGGGGCTGTGGCCGAAAGACGCGCGTTTGGCCAAACAAGAAGAGGGGTTCTGGTGGATCGACAGGCAACTCACGCGGCTCAAAGGCGGCGACAACCACGACATTCAACAGGGCTTTTTCATCCACAGCGAGCCGTATGTCAGCGCGGATCAGCTCAGTTTGGAACACGTGTTGGATCGCCGCGATGCGTTGACGAAAAGGCACGTTCAGGGCCCCACCAAAGGCAGCTACATGGCCACGGAGCGGCGCTTCTTCCCGGCTTACGAGGAAATGGAGTTTGACGGTCGCTTCGCACTCGAGGTTCGCGGCCTTTGGAAGATGGAAAACGACTTTATGGGAGGTCCCTTTTACAGCTTGACGCTGGTGGACGAGGACCGCGGGCGGTTGTTGACGTTGGAGGGCTACGCGTACGCGCCGTATTTCGACAAGCGCCCGTACATCCGAGAGGTCGAAGGGGTGGTGCAACGCGCGACGTTGGTCGACGCGCCCCAACCCTGAACAGGTCTTTTTTCGCGGTCAGTGCCGCACAACGAGCGTGTGCGAGTGGCGCGAAACGCGCTCGGAATCGACCAACGTCAGTTGGTACGTGCCGGAAGGCCACGACGAGACATCCATGCTCCGGTCTGAAGCTTGAACGGCGTCGACACGGCGTCCCGTGGCGTCGCACACTTCGAGCTTTGCCTCGTGTTCTGGCCCCATTTCCCAGGCCCACGAGACCACGTCCGTGGCGGGGTTGGGCGCCACCGAGAACGCAGCCTGGGGTTCATCGGAAATCGGCTCGAGACCGAGTGTCACGTCCCCTTTGGCAAACGCATATTGGCCTTTTCGGAGGCGTGGGATTTTGAACAAGCCGCTGCCGTTGGAAAGCGACCCCGCCTGCCACTCGTAGTCGGGGTATTGCACCCACGGGTCTCCGGCTTGGGCGCGCCACGCAAGGAACCCTCCTGCTTCGGTGTCGCCAAACAAGCCGTAATCCAAGTCCGTTTCGTCGTTGCCCACGTAGTTCAGGCGGGCGTCGAGCAGAGGCGCGTTGGGGTCGTTGTCGTCCCACGTCCCGTCGACCACCCAGAAATGGGCGTCGCTCAGCGTTTCGACGTACGGTGCTGCAGGCCCTGCGTCCGGCGCAGCCCAATGGTGTTCTACCCGCACCAAAACGCTGTCGCCTTCCGCGATTTCGTCGCACCCCACGCGCATGTCCACCCAGTCGAGGTTGCTCAACCCTGTGGGCTCGGTGACGGCAAACGTGTGGTCCAACCGCCCTTGGTTGAGGCGCCCGTCGGCGTTCACCCCCAGAAGGACAAACGGCTCCTCGTGCCAAAACGTCACGGCATCGTGCTCCCCGCCCACCCGAGCGTGAACCAAGGTGGTGTCCCAGTTCGCGTTCCAGAGCGTCAGGTCGAGCGGTTCGTTTTCATGGAAGTTGGCGCATGCCCGGAGCTTTTGGTGAAGGTGCACCGTGGTGGCGTAGCATCCGTTTTCCGGACCTGTGGTCAGGCTGTCCACCACCCAGGTGCTGAACCCCGGTTGCAGGACCTGAGCCTCGAAGAAAGGCGTGAGATCTTCGCCCGTCGCGTCCTCCAACAAGGCCTCGAAATCGGCAACGTCCATGTGGCTGTCAAAGCGCTCGGCGATGACGGTTTGGGCTGCTTCACGGAAGAGGTCGTCTCCAAGGTACGCGCGCAGGTTGTGCATGACGCTGGCCCCCTTGTAGTACGTGTGTCGTCCGTAAATCTGCGCATCGGGCATGGGTGAAAGCGGATGAAACCCTTCGTCTTGCACGTGGCATTCCTCGAGCACGAATTGCTGGTTGTCCTTGACCAAATCAACAAACGCCTCGTGCCCGTCTTTCCACTCCACGAACAGGTGGCTGCTGTATTCGGCCGGGCCCTCCTTGAGCCACATGTGGTTGTGGACGGTGGGGGCAACCAAATCGCCCCACCAATGGTGCCCAAGCTCGTGCGCGAAGAGGTCGCCGTTGGCGAAGTTGCTTTGTTCGACCATGAAACGGGGGTAGGCGATGTTGGTCGGGATCTCCAGCGCACCGTCGGTGGTCAACACGTAACCGACGCGCTCCCACGCGTATGGCCCCCACCAGTGTTCCAGGGCGTCGATCGCGTAGCCGAGATCGGCAAATTTGGTTTGCATCGCGTTGCTGTCGGCCGCCTTGCTTGTGAGCCGGACCGGGATGTCCCCGTACGCCCCCGTGTGCACGTAATCGTGGTCGACGTACGGCCCCACCGCGATGGCACTGAGGTGGGTCGGGATCGGATGGTCCAGTTCCCACGTGCCGAGCAGGGTGTCTCCGCCAAGGGCCACTTCTTCGACGAGGTGGCCTTGGTTGTGGGCGCGTCGCCCACCCGCGCTGAGAATGCGGTACGTGTAGGTGGCCCGTTCCACGAAATTGTCGAAGCACGGGTACCAGACCCGACCAAAGTTGGGCGGGATCGAGGTCAGCCCGATGCCGAGGTTGTAAACCAGGTCGCTGGCGTAGTACATCCCGCCCCAGTAGGGGTCGGCGTCGGGGTTTCCCCCGTACCAAACGTCGAGCGTGACGGTTTCGCCTTCCACCAGGGGGGCAGGCGAGTGCACGTGAAGTTCCTGCCCCCCTTGGGTGAAGGCGACTTCCGTGCCATTCCATTTCACGCTGTCCACGACGAGCCCCTTCAAGTCCCACCACATCGACGTGCCGCCGCCCAACAGCACCGAAAAGGTGATGGAGGCGTGGGCGTCGAGGGACTGGGTGTTGTACCCTGTCACGTCGAGAAAGAGGTCGTAATGCGCCACGTCGAAACTGTCGCGTCGCGCGATGCGTGGCCCCCTGTCGTAGTGGTCGACCGGCAAAAACCCTCGGGAAGACGACTCGTCGTGGGTGCAACCGACGGCGTGGCATCCCTGGGCGAGAAACGGGTTTCGCGCGCTGCGATCGAGGTTTTGAAGGCGGGGGAGCGTGGTTTGGGCTGTCACAGAAGAGGCGCAAATCAGCGTCAAGACAGCCCCCATGGCAAGGCCAAAATTCTTGGGAGTGCGTCGGAGGAACATGCCACCAAGTTAGGCGTACTTTCGCCGCATGAAACACGTCGAAGTGGGCGCCCTCGTTGAAGTGGCATACACCTTGCGCGCCGGAGGCCCGGAAGGCGAAGAATTGGAAACGTGCACAGAGGAAGCTCCCTTTGTGTTCCGAGTGGGCGCCGAAGAGGCACTCGAATCCTTTGAACGGGGCTTGATGGGAAAGCGCGAGGGCGAGCCCTTCGAAATGCACATCGCATGTGACGACGCGTACGGCGACGAAACCGACGACGCGGTGGTGGCCCTGCCCAAGTCGACGTTCATGGTGGACGGCAAGCTCGACGAGGAAGTGATGCAAGTGGGCGAAGTGGTGCCCATGGAAGACGACCAAGGCAACGAGCTTGTCGGCGTGGTTGTGGAGGTGGAGTCGGACGTGGTGTACGTGGATTTCAATCACCCCTTGGCGGGGTTGGACCTGCATTTCGAGGGTGTGGTGGTGGCCGTTGGAAGCTGAGTGCATTGCGCCGGAAGGTCGAATGCCGGAGGCGCGAGGAAACGGTTTGGAAACGCATTGTTGACGTTAACCTGAATCGCCGTTAGCGCACTCGAAAAAGGGCGTGACGTCCTTTGTGAAATGCCTAACAACAGGAGTTCCAACACCTCGTCGCCTTGCCCCAAACTTGTGGTGATGGACCTGCTCGGCACCTTGGTGGAGCACGACGGAGCGGTTCGAGGGGCGCTGGCTGCTGCCTTTCAAGCTCACGGGGAAAAGGTGGATTTGGACGTTGCCAGCATTGCCATTGGGTCCCCGGGTCTCCAGGGGATTTCTCGCATCTTGAAATGGCTCCATCCGTCCGAGGAACCACACCTGGGATCGGTTCGGTCCATTCACGATTTGGCCGTGAAGGAATTGAGCCGCATGGTGTCCTTTGCCGGAGGAATTCAACCCGCCGAGGGCGTCGAACGGCTGTGCCGCACGTGGGCCAACCTCGGCGTGGCCGTGGCGGCCACCACCACCATGCACGCGTCCATTGTGAAGCCGCTGTTGACCCGGATGAAATGGGACCAGAATCCGCCGTTTTCTGCGCTGGTCTTGGCGGAGGAAGTGGAACGCCCTACGCCAGGTCCCGACCTGATTTTGGAATGCATGCGCCGCACAGGGGTTTCGGATTTGGCAGGCGTGGCCAAGGTCTCAAGCCACGGCATCGGGCTGGCGGATGCCAAGCAACTTGGGTGCGGTTGGAGCGTGCTTGTGGACGACGGGTCGTTGACCACCGACCAAATCGCGGCCTTGGCGCCCACCGCGATTGTGGACCAGGCGATGGACTTGATGCACGTGTGGAAGTTTCCAGCTTCTTCCGACACGGCTCTGGAGGACGAGATTGCCCTGATTTTGCATCGCTCTTCGCGCAACGGGGTGGCGTAAAAAACACGCGCGGCGGTGCAGTACCTTCGCCGCATGGAACGCACGGAAATCAGCGCACTTGGGGAGTTTGGCTTGATTCGCCAACTGACCCAAAACCTCAACCACCAGCAACCGTCGACGTTGCGCGGGGTGGGGGACGATGCCGCTGTGTTGGATCCACTGGGGAAGCGCGTGGTGGTCAGCACCGACATGCTTTGCGAAGGGGTTCACTTTGACCTCAGTTACGCTCCGTTGAAGCACCTTGGCTACAAGGCGGTGGTGGTGAACCTCAGCGACATCTGCGCGATGAATGCCACGCCGACGCAAGTGGTGGTGGGCTTGGGCTTGAGCAACCGCTTCTCTGTCGAGGCCGTCGAGGAACTTTATGCAGGCATCAAGCTGGCGTGCGACGTGTACAAGGTCGATTTGGTGGGCGGTGACACAACCTCTTCGCCTTCGGGCTTGACCCTTTCGGTGACGGCTTTGGGGTTGGTCGACCCGGATGCTGTGGTGGGCCGAGACGGCGCGGGCGACGGCGACTTGCTGGTGGTGAGTGGGGACTTGGGTGCTGCGTACATGGGGCTCCAAATCTTGGAGCGCGAAAAGGAGGTGTTCCAGGCGGCGCCAACGGCGCAGCCGGAGCTCGAGGACTTTGCGTACCTCCTCGAGCGGCAGTTGAAGCCGGAGGCGCGCGTGGACGTGGTTCGGGAAATGGGGGATTTGGGGCTAAAGCCCACCTCCATGATCGACATCAGCGACGGGCTGTCCAGCGAGATTTTTCATCTCGGGACCTCTTCCGGCGTGGGCTTCAAGGTCTACGAGGACAAGCTCCCCATCGACCCAAAGGTGTACGAGACAGCGCGGGAATTCAACCTAGACCCCACGATGTGCATGTTGAGTGGCGGGGAGGACTACGAATTGCTGTTCACCGTCAAACAAGACGACTACGACAAAGTCCGGAACCACCCCAAACTGAGCGTCATTGGCCACGCGGTGGCGGCGCCTGACGCCTTCACGCTCGTGACCAAGAACGGCCCGGAAGTGCCTTTGCAAGCCCAAGGGTGGGACGGCGTGAAAGGACCTGCGTCGCCTTCCGAGAACACCTGATTGCAGCCATGTGCGGAATCGCGGGAATTCACGGGCTTGAAGCCTTTGACAGCGCCGAGGCAGCAAAGCGCCGGGCTTCGGCTATGGTCGCGGCGATGGCGCACCGCGGGCCGGATGCGGAGGGGGTTTGGAGCGACGGGGAGCGGGTGGTTTTGGGCCACCGGAGGTTGAGCATTTTGGACACCGGTGCGGCTGCGAACCAGCCGTTCTTCATGGGCGACCACACCTTGGTGTTCAACGGGGAGGTGTACAATTACCTCGAGCTTCGGCGTGAATTGGAGGCCGCGGGTGCGCACCGTTTTGCGACGCAGGGCGACACCGAGGTGGTGTTGGCCGCACTCCGGCACTGGGGCCTTCAGGGTGCGTTGAACAGGTTCAACGGCATGTTTGCCTTTGCGTGGTGGTCCGGTGCGGATTCCCGGTTGGTTCTTGCGCGCGACCGGATGGGCATCAAGCCGTTGTATTGGTGCCAAACCCCGCGCGGAACCCTCCTCTTCGCGTCCGAGGTGAGGGCGATGCTCGCGTCGGGGGAAGTGCCCCGGCGCATCAACCGCCTCGCGTTGGCCGACCAAGTCATGTACGGCACGGTGCACGCGCCTGCCACGGTGGTGGACGGCGTGAAAATGCTCGAGCCGGGGGGCTTGCTCGTCGTTCAGGACGAGGAGGTTCGGGAGGCGACGTGGTGGGATCCGGCGGATGCGGCCTTGGGCGAACCTGACCTTGATCCCCAGGCGCATCGCCGCCGCATCCGCGAAACGTTGGCCGATTCGGTGGCGTTGCGAATGCGTTCGGACGTGGCGTACGGGGCGTTTTTGTCCGGAGGGATCGACTCCAGTGCCGTGGTGGGGTTGATGTCCGAAGTTTCCGCGCAACCCGTCAGCACATTCAGTGTGACGTTTGCGGAAAAGGAGCTCGACGAGGGTCCGTGGTCGCGGGCGATGGCGAAGCGGTTTGGGACCGACCACCACGAAATTCGACTGACGCCGGAGGACTTTCTCGCCCAGGTTCCCACCGGGCTTGAAGCCATGGACCACCCAAGTGCGGACGGCCTGAACACCTTTGTGGTCAGTGGCGCGACACGGCAAGCGGGGGTCAAGGTCGCCTTGAGTGGCCTCGGAGGCGACGAGCTTTTTGCCGGCTACCCCGTCTTTGCCCGAAGCGCGCAGTTGGCGCGGTTGAACTGGCTCGCTTCGTGGCCGAAGGGCGGACGCCGTCTTGCCGGACGCCTGTATGCCGCACTGAAACCAGGAATGACCTCGCGGAAGCAGGCCGAGATTTTGGGCGGCAACTACTTTGATTTGGCCCACACTTACCCGCTGTCGCGGCAGATGTTCTTGCGTGCGGATTTGCAGGAGTTGTTGGGCAAGGAATTGCCGCTCACCAACCCGGTTTTTCAATGGCTGGTTCGCGAGTTGGCGCCGGGGAACAAGGCGTTTGGCCTGCCGTTTTTGAGCCAAGTGAGCTTGGCGGAGATGCGAACCTACATGGGCCACACCTTGCTGCGCGACGCGGACCAATTCAGCATGGCCCACGCCTTGGAGGTGCGGGTTCCGTTCTTGGATCACCGCCTTGTCGCCTGTGCACTTTCTGCTCCCGATTCCCAAAAATTCCCCACTTCGCCCAAGCGGTTGCTCGTGGAATCCCTCGGGGACCTGCTGCCGTCGGACGTGGTGAATCGCCCCAAAATGGGGTTTGTGATGCCCTGGGAAGCTTGGATGCGCATGGAGCTCAGAACGACCTGCGAACGTGGGTTGCAAAGCTTGAAGGACCGGCCGTGGGTCCAAGCCGATGCCTTGACCCGCATGGAACGCGATTTTATGCAGGGCGGATCGACGTGGTCGTGGAGCCGAGTTTGGTCGCTGGTCGTTCTTGGCGATTACCTTGAACGCCATGGCTTGGAATGACCTTTCCGGCAATCGGCCACTGCGGATTTTGGCGGTGGTGGAGTGGTACCCTCCGGCGTTTCGGGCGGGGGGCCCCATCCGGAGCGTGCACAACTTGATGCAGCTTCTCAAAGCCCAAACCCCCCACACCCTCCACGTCGTTTGCAGCCCGCGAGACCTCGGGTCTCCGGAACTCCTTCCAGGCGTTCCTGTGGACGTGCCGGTCGACCAAGACGGGGTGACCGTGACTTACGTGTCCGACACGTCGATGTCCGCTTGGAAGGGCCGTTTGGAGGGCACTCCCGAGTCTCCCGCCCCGGACGTCCTTTACCTCAACAGCCTGTTCAGCGTTCCCTTTGCGCTTCGTCCTTTGTGGGTGGCACGGAGGCAGGGCATTCGGGTCGTGCTCGCGCCGCGTGGCATGCTCGGGGCGGGGGCGTTGGCCATCAAGCCCCTGAAGAAGAAGGTGTTCCTGACGGCAGCGCGTTTGCTGGGGTGGTTTCGCGACGTGCGCTGGCACGCCAGCACCGAGGTTGAGGCTGCGGACGTGGTCCGAGCGTTCCCTCGTTCCCAAGTGGCCGTTGCCAGCAATGTGCCCGCACCTCCTTCAACAGACCAAAGTGTGTGGCCGGGCAACGAGGTGAGTTGGTTGGTCTTGGGGAGAATTCATCCCATCAAAAACCTGCACTTTGCGCTGGAGGCTTTGCAGGAGGTGCGGTTGAGGGAAAAAACGTTGACGGTGGAGTTGGTGGGGCCTGCCGAGGACGAGGCGTATTTGAAGCGCTTGTTGGGCATGGCGCGACCGGGGTTGAAGGTGGTGCATCGCGGGCCTGTGCCGCCTCAGGATCTCGGGGAGGTTTGGGGCCGGGCGCACGCGCTGCTGATGCCGACGACGCACGAGAATTTTGGGCACGCTGTGGTTGAGGCCTGGGCGCACGGCCGGCCCGTCCTGCTGAGTGACCAAACCCCGTGGCGCGACCTGGCTGCTGCGGGATTGGGATGGGATTTGCCCTTGGACCGCTCGATTTGGGTCAAGGCGATGGAGGAGGCGCTGGAATGGGACTCGGCTGCGTGGAAGGAGATGTCGGAAGCGTGCCGGGCACGGCACCGCAGTTTGGTGCAAGACCCTGTGCTTGTGCAGGCGAACCGCGCGGTTTTTGAAGGCTGACCTCCCTGGGTTGGAAGGGCACGACGTCCGACCGAACTTGGCGTCATGAACACGAGCAACCGGGTGTGCGCCCTGCTGGGCATCGAGTTTCCCATCATCCAGGCCGGGATGGTGTGGTGCAGCGGGTGGGAGTTGGCGAGTGCCGTGAGCAACGCCGGGGGGCTCGGGATTTTGGGCGCTGGAAGCATGTACCCCGAAGTTCTTCGAGCCCAAATCACCAAGGTTCAAGAGGCGGCGCCCGGCAAACCGTTTGCGGTGAACGTGCCACTTCTTTATCCGGCTGTGGAAGAGCACATGGCGAGCATTGTCGAGTTGGGCGTGCCGATTGTGTTCACCAGCGCGGGCAACCCCAAGACGTGGACAACGCACCTGCGCGAGCGCGGCATCAAGGTCGTTCACGTGGTCAGCAGCGTCAAGTTTGCGTTGAAGGCACAGGAGGCAGGTGTGGATGCGGTGGTGGCTGAGGGGTTTGAGGCCGGGGGTCACAACGGGCGCGAGGAGACAACGACCATGTGTTTGGTTCCGGCGGTGGCGGACGCGTGCGACGTGCCGGTCATCGCGGCGGGCGGCCTGCACGACGGCCGGTCGATTCTGGCGGCCATGATGCTCGGCGCAGAGGCGGCGCAGCTCGGTTCACGGTTTGTGGCCACGCCCGAGAGCTCGGCGCACGTCGCGTTCAAAGAGGCCGTGCTTGCGGCCGGCGAGGGTGCCACGAGCCTCGAATTGAAGGACGTCACGCCCGTGCGTCTTCTCCACAACGACTTCGCCCGGCAGGTGATCGCGGCTCAGCAAGGCGGAGCCACGGCCGAAGAGCTGCGCGAACTTCTCGGCCGCGGCCGCGCCAAGCGCGGGATGTTCGAAGGCGACATGAACGAAGGGGAGCTCGAGATCGGCCAAATCGCCGCGATGCTCACTGCCCTCGAACCTGCAGGCGACTTGGTGCGTCGCCTCGTGGCAGAATGCCGTGCCCTCGGTGGTGCAGCACTGGGGGGTCGGTTCGACTTTTGAATTCCGTTCAGGCCTCGGCGCCGTGAAAATGCACGCGGATCGCGCGTGCGACCTTGAGGTTCACGACCCCGAGTAGGTCTTTTTCTGACGCCTTGGAGATGGCTTGAACGTCGCCAAACGCGGACATCAGGGCGTCCCGGGTCTTGGGACCTACGCCCGGGATGTCGTCCAGTTCCGAATGAAGGAAGGCCTTGCTTCGGCGCGTTCGGTGGTGCGCCAGCGAGAAGCGGTGCGCCTCGTTCCGCATGTGTTGAATGACACGCAGGCTCGGGGAGCGTTTGTCCAAATAGATCGGCGCGCTGTCTCCCGGGAAGTACAATTCTTCGAGGCGCTTGGCGATGCCGACCACGGCGATTTTGCCGCGCAGGCCCAGTTCATCGAGGGCTTCCAGGGCGTGAGAAAGTTGGCCCTTCCCGCCGTCGATGACCACCAATTGCGGCAGAGACTCGCCTTCGTCGCGCAGGCGCTTGTACCGGCGGTACACGGCTTCCTTCATGCTGGCAAAATCGTCCGGGCCTTCGACCGTGCGGATGTTGAACTTCCGGTAGTCCCGCTTCGCGGGTTTCCCATTTCGGAACACGACGCACGCCGAGGCGGGGTTGGTGCCCTGGATGTTCGAATTGTCGAAGCACTCCATGTGCACCGGGTGTTCCTTGAGGCGCAGGTCGCGCATCATGGTTTCCATGAGTCGGTCCTTGGCCGCGTCGGGGTCGATTTGTTCGAGCTGGGCGTGGCGGTCCCGCATGGCGAACTGCGCGTTGCGCAGGCTCATGTCCAGGAGCTTTTTCTTGTCCCCGCGCTGGGGGACCAAGCATTCGGCGCCCAGCACCTCGACTTCCGCTTGGGTGAGGACAGTGCGGCTCGCGACGTCGAAGCGGTCCCGAATCTGGGGGATCGCGGCTTCGAGCAATTCCTCGTCCGACTCGTCGAGTCGACGGCGGAACTCGAGGGTTTGGCCTTGGACGACGGCCCCGTTGTGGATCCGCATGAAATTCACGAACGCCGACTTGGCGTCGCTCACCACGCCGTACACCTCCACGTCCGAGACGGTCGGGTGGACGACGGTGCTCTTGGCTTGGAACTTGTCGACGGCCTGCAGCTTCAACTTGAGACGCTCGGCCTCCTCGAAGCGCAAGTCGGCCGCGGCTTCGTTCATGGCGTCTTTCAAAGCGGATTTCACTTCGCCGAGGTTGCCCTTGAGGACGTGCCGAATGGCGGCGATGCTTTCGCCGTAGGCCTCCTCGGTCTGCTTGCCGACGCAAGGTCCCATGCAGTTCCCGATGTGGTATTCAAGGCACACCCTAAACTTCCCGCCCGTGATGTTTTCTTCGGTCAAGGCGAGGCTGCACGTCCGAATGGGGTACAGCTTCTTGCACAGGTCAAGGACGGCGTGCATGGCCTTGACGTGGGAATAGGGCCCAAAGTATTCGCTCCCGTCTTTGCGCACCTGCCGCGTGGGAAAGATGCGCGGGAACCGCTCCTTTTTCAGGACGATGAAGGGGTACGTCTTGTCGTCCTTGAGTTGGATGTTGTAGATCGGCTGGTGCTCCTTGATCATGTTGTTCTCGAGGAGCAACGCGTCGGCTTCGGTTGCGGTGACAATCCACTTGACGTCCCGAATCTTTTTCACCAGCAACCGCGTTTTTCCGTTGTGGTCTTGCTTGGTGAAGTAGCTGGCGACGCGCTTTTTGAGGTTCTTGGCCTTGCCGATGTACAGCAATTTTCCGTCGGCATCGAAGTGCTGGTAGACGCCCGGTTCGTGGGGCATCCGCTCCAGGAGCGCTTGGATGTGATCGGTGGCGGCCATCGTTGAACGAAGGTAGGTCGCGCAGTACTTTGCAGCATGGATTTGGTCACGGGTGCAACGGGAATTGTGGGGATGCCTTTGGTGGTCAAACTCCTAGCGAAAGGCCAAACCGTCCGCGCCCTCCACCGCCCCTCGTCCCACCGCGATCGCGTCGAGCAGGCGGTGCGCGATTCCACTCCTGACGGCCTGTCTCGACTTCAGTGGATCGAAGGCGACGTCACGGACCCGGACTCCCTCGAAGCGGCTCTCGAAGGCGTGGAGCGGGTGTTTCATTGCGCTGCCCTGGTCTCGTTTCACAAGGCGGACCACGCTGCCATGCGCGCCATCAACGCCGAGGGAACGGCGAACCTCGTCAACGCCATGCTTGACCTCGGGACGCCTCGCCTGATTCACGTCAGCAGCGTGGCCGCCCTCGGCCGGAAGGCCGGCCTGCCGACCGACGAATCGACGCTCTTCGAAGAGCAGCCGGGCACCTCGGGGTACGCCCGTTCCAAACACCGCGCCGAGATGGAAGCCTGGCGCGGTGCCGCAGAAGGCCTCCCGGGAGGCCTTGTGGTCGTCAACCCGACCGTGATTCTCGGCCCGGGCGACTTCCGCCGCAGCTCGGCAGCCCTGTTCCGCCACATCGACCAAGGCCTCGCATGGTTCCCGTCCGGGAGCGGAGGGTACGTCGGTTCCGAAGACGTGGCGGAGGTGTGCGTTCGGCTCGGCGACAGCGACGTCCGGGACGAGCGCTTCGTTCTGTGCGCGGACCACGTGCCGCATCGAGAATTGATGAACCGCGTCGCCCATGCCC
>JBDQOS010000108.1:0-2955 GCA_040261075.1 Flavobacteriales bacterium | reverse complement strand
GGATCATCATGAGCGAGGCGATGATTTGGCCGGGGACCGTTTGGGGTGGAGTACGTGCTGCGTTTGCTGGCGGTGCGCCGCCCGTGGAAGTACGTGTTCAGTTTCTACGGGCTGGTCGACCTGTTGAGCATCCTTCCAACGTTCGTGGAGTTGCTTCTGCCTGGGGCGGCGAGCCTGCGCGTGGTGCGGATGCTGCGCCTGCTGAGGGTCTTCCGTGTGCTGAAATTGGTGGGGTTCCTCCGCGAAGCCCAAATCCTCAGGGACGCCCTCTTCGCCAGCCGACGCAAAATCACCGTCTTCCTCTCCGCCGTCCTCGTGCTCGTCACGCTGCTCGGAACCTTGGTGTACATGGTGGAAGATGCGGAGGCCGGCTTCACGAGCATTCCTCGGAGCATCTACTGGGCCATCGTCACGGTGACGACGGTGGGGTACGGAGACATCGCCCCCCAAACGGTCCCCGGCCAAATCATCGCCTCGCTCATGATGATCCTTGGCTACGCCATCCTCGCCGTCCCCACCGGCATCGTCGGCGCGGAGCTCGCGCGCTCGACGCGCGTCGCCACAAACACGCAGGCCTGCCCTTCTTGCGGCGCCGAGGGCCACGGCGACGACGCGGACTTCTGCAAGCGCTGCGGGTCTGCCCTCTGACGCGACCAGAAATTCGGCACCCCCGCTTGTCCCGACTTCGGGTCGATTGATTCTTGCCGTTCGCGAGCGGGTGTGTATTTTGGACGCCAAACCGCCCAACGGCGATTCACACTCCCTCTCATGAAGAACCCCACTCGCCTTTTTGACTTCCCACGTTACCAGCTGGCCAACAACCCGCAAGACGTGATGATGACCATGCCCAACTACGGAAACCGCGTGACCTATTCCACCGCGCAGTTTGTCGAAGAAATGGACGCGGTTTCACGCGGGTTGATTGCCATGGGGCTTCAGGCCGAAGAGAAGGTGGCTTTGATCAGCCACAACAACCGCTGCGAGTGGAACGTGATGGATCACGCCATCATGCAGGCCGGCGCAATCGACATTCCGATCTACCCCACCATGACGGAGGAGGATTACAAGTACATCCTGAACCACAGCGAATCGAAGTACTGTTTCGTCAGCAACGAGGAATTGTACAACAAGGTGATGGCGGTGAAAGCCGAGTGCCCCGCCTTGGAGGAGGTATTCACGTTCGAGGACGTGCAAGGTGCACGCCACTGGACAGAGGTCGCCAAGGCAGGTTCGGACGCCAATCAAGCGGAGCTCGACGATCGCCGCGATGCGGTGGATCCTGCCCAGCTCGCGACCATCATTTACACGTCGGGAACCACGGGCCTTCCCAAGGGCGTGATGCTGTCCCACGACAACGTGTCGAGCAACGTCCTCGTTGCCAAGCCCCGCGTGCCGGCGGTCGACCCCAACCTCGACTACCGCGTGTTGAGCTTCTTGCCGGTGTGCCACATTTTTGAGCGGATGCTCCACTACCTGTACATCTACATGGGAGCCCAAATCCACTTTGGCGAGAGCCTCGAAACCATCAAGGAGGACCTCAACCACACCCAGCCCATCATGTTCACGGCGGTGCCACGCCTGTTGGAGAAATTCTACGACGGCATCGTCGCGAAAGGACGCTCGGCGGGTGGTGCCAAGGCGGCCATCTTCAACTGGGCGGTTGGCGTGGCCCTCGATTGGGATCCCAACAAGGGCGGCCTGTACAACTTCAAACTGAAGATTGCCCGAAAGCTCGTGTTCAGCAAGGTCAAGGAAGCCCTCGGCCTCAGTGGCATTCAAGCTGTGGCCTCGGGCTCGGCGGCCCTCCAGCCCCGTCTCGCACGCTTCTTCAACGGCGCCGGCATCACGGTGCTCGAAGGCTACGGCCTCACCGAAACCTCCCCTCTGGTTACGGTGAACACGACCAACGGCGAGGGCATGCTGAAGATTGGCAGCGTGGGCAAGATGGCCGACGGCGTGGACGTCAAGATTGCGGAGGACGGGGAGATTTTGGTCCAAGGTCCCAACGTCATGATGGGGTACTACAAGGATCCTGAGAAGACGGCCGAAGTCCTCAAGGACGGCTGGTTCCACACCGGAGACATCGGCGTCATCGAAGACGGCTTCCTCCGCATTACGGACCGCAAGAAGGAAATCTTCAAGACGTCGGGCGGGAAATACGTCGCACCGACCCTGCTCGAGAACGCGCTCAAGGCGTCCCTCTTCATCGAGCAGGTCATTGTCGTCGGCGAGAACCGCAAGCACCCGGCTGCGTTGATCGTGCCCGATGCGGTGGTGGTGGAAGAATGGTGCAAGCGCCACGACCACCCCTTCCCGGGCATGGCAGGAATCGCAGGCGACGACCGGTTGCGCGAACGCATTGAGCGCGAAGTGAATGAACTGATGGCGTCGTTCGCCAAGTGGGAACAAGTCAAGAAAATCACGATTCTCCCTGCGGTGTTCACCATCGACGGGGGTGAATTGACGCCCACGCTGAAGCTGAAGCGCAAGCCCATCATGGCGAAGTACGCCGACGCCATTGAGGCGATGTACGCTTGATCTCCTGAAGAGCACATGCTGGAAGCCCTGAACGACTTGGACACGGCGTTGTTTCTCGCACTCAACGGGGCCTGGCCTGCGTTGGATCGGGCGATGTGGTGGGTCAGTCAACCCCTTTTCTGGATGCCGCTTTACGTGGCGATGATTTGGTCGTGCAAGACCGTCTTGGGAACGTGGAAACAGCGTGCGGTCCTGGCGGCATGCTTGGCCTTGTGCGTGGCGGGAACGGATGCAGTCTCGGCGCGTGTGCTCAAGCCCAGCGTGGAACGCCTCCGACCTTCTCACGAACCGGCTTTGGCTGGAGAAGTCCATATGGTGGAAGAACGCCCGGGAGAACTTTATCGGGGAGGACGATACGGGTTTGTCTCGTCGCATGCCGCCAACCACATGGGGGTGGCGGTGTTGTTTGGCGGGTTG
>JBDQOS010000107.1:0-3603 GCA_040261075.1 Flavobacteriales bacterium | reverse complement strand
CTTCGTGGGACGAACTCATGCCGCAAGTTGTGTGTTGCCAGGACGCGTAAAACCTCGCCTGCGAAATTCTTTCCCACGGCCCGTCGTCGGCAACCATGTCGAGGATGCGTTGGCGTTCAGGCCAGGTGGAGGCGACGACGTCGTGGCAGAGGGTTTGGCTCCCCATCCGCGTACATTCCCAAAACCGGCTGGGCCCTTGAACGGCATAGACGTTCTCCGTTCCGAACAATTGGAGGTAAACGGGGTAGTCCATGTGGCGAAGTTGACGCAATTTCGCACCGCACGAGCAACCCGCATGAAACCTTCTCACAACTCGGACGCTGACAACTCCTCGGCCAAACAGCGCGCCGAAGCAGCCATGGAACGTGCCGCCTGGGCCGACGCCCTCTCCGCGTGGAAGGACTGGTGGACGGAAGCTGGGGAACGGGCTTCGTCCGACCCCGACGCCATGCACGACCGTGCGGTGTGCCACTTTCATTGCGGGGACAAGGGTTTGGCCTTGGATTGGCTCAACAGAGCGGCCGACGTGCAACCCGACTACAGCTACCGGTACAGCTCGCGCGGCTGGATGAAACAAGCCCTTGGCGACACCCACGGGGCGATTGCCGATTACCAAAAGGCACTCGAACTCGACCCCGAAGACGCCGTCACCTGGAACAACCTCGGCCTGCTCGAGGAACAGCTCGGGTACCAAGAACAAGCCAAGGAGCGCTACCGCGTCAGCGACGAACTTTTGGGCATCCTGAAAGAGCGGGGCATCCATTCGGAATCGGACGCGGAAACGGCCAAGAGCAAAACGGCAAGCGCAAGGACGCGCGACGACAGCGTCCCGGGGAAGCGGACGTTTGGGTCCGAATTGCGCCGCGCGTTGTTCACGAAAGATGGCTTGAAAGAGCTCTGGAAATTCGTGTCCAATGGCTTTACCTTGAGGGGCTGATGGCCCGAACGAAATCACGCGACACCCCCAACTTGACAGGCCCTTCGTTTTTAGACGAGGTGCTCGAAGCCATCTTGGCGCACCCCCTTTGCGAGGCAAAGGCGTTGCACAGATTGGCCGTGGTGGTCCCGAGTCACCGTGCGATGGCCCGGCTTCGAAACGAATTGAAGGTCCGGTTGGAAGGCCCTGTGCGCCTTCCGCAATTCCATGCCCTTTCCGGGTTTGTGGAGTCCTCTTCGCCCTGGGCTGCCGCTGACCCGCTCGAGGTGCTTGCCCGGTTTTTCCACCTGGTGCACGGGGAGCAGCCCGAGCTCACCTTCGACCGCTTCGTCCCTTGGGCGACGGTGGTGTTGGGCGACTTTGCTGCCGTGGATCACGAGTTGGCGGACGTGGACACGGTGTTCCAAAACCTCGCCGACATCCAGGGGATTGAAGATTGGAGTTTTGGCGAAGAGGCTTGGTCGGAAGACCAAAAAGCGTTTGAACGCCAATGGCGGCGCCTCCCCGGGCTGTACCGACAATTGAACGAAGCCCTGATGGCCGACGGCCTGGCGACACGCGCGCAATTGACGCGCCGTGTGGCCGAAGGCGAGGGGCAATTGGACGTCGACCACGTGCTGGCTGCAGGACTGGCGACGCTCAGCCACGCCGAATGGACGTGCCTTCAACGTTGGGACAAGTCCGGGAGGCTGACCGTGCTGTGGGACGCCGATGCGGCGTACGTCGACGACCCGCACAACGAGGCGGGTCTGTTTGTTCGGAAGCTGCGCGGCGACGTGGGGGCGTTCCCGCGGGCGTCGATCGCGTCGAAGCCGCCCCGGGTTCGCGCGGTGTCGTGTTCGAGCACCGTAAGCCAAACCCAGTACGTCCGAGACGTGCTGGCCAACCTGACACCCGAGGAACTCGACCGCACCTTGGTGGTTTTGCCGGACGGAAGCAGCCTGGGCACCTTGCTTCAAGCTCTTCCGCACCAAGAACGTGGCATCAACGTGACCATGGGCGTGGCGCTTCACGAAACGCCTGTGGTGTCGTTTGTCGAACACCTTTTCCTGATGCTTGAAACGCAGGGAAGCGGGTGGCGAATGGAACACGTTCAAGCCCTGCATGCCCACCCCGTCATGCTTCACGTGTCCCAGGACCGATGGCAGCGTCAACAAGAAGGACGGGCCATCCACAAGCTGACCAAAGCGCACCGCGCTTGGGTCAAACCCGAGGACTTTGAGGCCCACGACGCCCAAGCGTGGGCCACCGAGCTCCAGCAACTCGCCACGTTGAAGATCTCCGATGCTTCTGCTTTTTTGGAGGCAATTGGGACGTGGGCCGAGGGGTTCGAACGGCGCATGGAGTCGCTTCCCGCCACGTTGAACGAGCGCGGGGCAAATCCCGTGCCTTCGGACGAAGACGTCGCGCGGGAGGTGCCTTGGATTCCGGCCGGGTGGCGACGTTTTCGGACGGTGCTGGCCGTGCTTCGCCGGCTTCAGGAGGCGCACGCGCCCATGGCGCATGCTCGCGAAGCTCGCGCCATGACGCGTCGCCTCCTCCGCCAGGAACGCATTGACCTCCTGGGCGAGCCCAACCAGGGACTCCAAATCATGGGACTGACTGAGACCCGCGCCCTCGACTTCGACCGAGTCTTGGTCCTGGACATGAACGAGGGCACGGTGCCCCAAACCTCCATGCCCGACAGCTTCCTCCCGCTCGACCTACGGCACGCTCTTCGCATGCCCGGACCCCGGGAACGGGAGGCGCGCTACGCCTATTTAGTGCACCGGTTGATGAACCGTGCATCCGAAATCCATTTGCTGCACCGCGGGGCCTCGGACCGCAAAGACGGCGGCGAGCCGTCGCGGTACCTCATGCAACTCGAAGGTTCGTTCCACAAGCCCGACGGCACCCCGTACCTAAACGTCGAACACGTCGTTCACCAGCTTCCATTGCCGAAAGCACGTCCGGAAATCCCAGCACTGGCAGTCAGCGACGTGATGCGTGACCGATTGAAAGCCTGGTCCAGCGGCGGCATGTCTCCGAGCGCCATCAACACGCTTCTTCAGTGCCCACGCAACTTCGCGTACCGCTACCTCTACCGCATGGGCGAAGCCACCGAACTCCAAACCTCCATGGAAGCCAGCACCCTTGGAAGCATCGTCCACTGGGTCATGGAACACGGGCTGAAGGAGGCAGAAGGCCACGTGCTCCAACCCCACCACCTCGAGAACGTCCGGCTTTCCGTTCAGGAACTTCTGGAACAAGCGTTGGAGGAAGAATACAACGCGTCGCTGGTGCAGCGCGGAGAGAACGTCCTTCAACTCGAAATCGCGCGGAGCACCATCCTGAAATTTTTGCGTCAAGAAACCCAGGAACTCGCCTCCGGAGAACCCGCCCCGCTTCTCGTCGAGCTCGAGCAGGAACTCACCTCCTCGCATCCCGGAACCGTCGCGGGAGATCTCGCGTTTCGCGGATTCGCCGACCGAAGGGAGGAAGTCCGAGGCATTCCTCGCGTCGTGGACTACAAAACGGGCAAAGTCGAGGCCCGAGATCTCAAACTCAAGGGCGATTGGACGGCCCAACTTGAAACCGGCGACAAAGGCAAAGCCCTGCAACTTGTCGTCTACGCCGCCATGGTGTTGGCAACCCTGGACCAAGAAGCCCAAGAGCGCGGTGTTTTG
>JBDQOS010000106.1:0-4738 GCA_040261075.1 Flavobacteriales bacterium | reverse complement strand
GTGCGTTGACGAGGGTGTGGCCGCTTTGCTGAGTCGTAATTGCCAACACCCGGGTGGAGGGATACGCTGCCTTGACGCGACGAACGACGTCAATGTCAAACTCGTCCGCCAAAAAGTCCACAACGACTACGTCAGGCTGAAAGGACTGCACCAGCCCAACCAAGTCTTCACCCGTAGCTGCCTCACCCAAAACCTCAATGCCTTCCACTTGCCGCACCATGTTGCGAACGCCCAAGCGAAACAGCGCGCTGCTGTCGGCGATGGCCAAGGTGGTTGATGAGGTTGACATGGGGCTCAATCGATGTTTAGAATCGTTCTACACAAAGGTAACGAGCACTTCGCAATGTCAGTCATCCCCAACCCTCCAAACCAAACCGTCCTCTGCGATGACCGCGCTCGGATGTTCTTGCATGGCCTCCTGCCTCAGCTGTTCAGGGTCCTTGTACCGAAGGCTCATGTGGCCCAAAATCAGGGTGTTCACCTCCGCTTGGCGTGCCAAACGACCGGCTTCCCTTGCCGTGCTGTGGTACGTCGACTTTGCACGCTCCGCATCGGACTCTGAAAACGTGGCATCGTGGTACAACACCGTCGCACCCGTCGCGGCTTCCAGCAAGCGTTGGCAAGGCCGAGTGTCTCCAGAGTAGACATAGCTTCGAGCAGGTGCCGGCGCGACACACCAACGTTCTGGCTGGAGGGTCTTTCCTTCGTGTTCAGCAGGTTCTCCGCGCTTCAGCGCCTGCCTCACGTGAAAAGGGAGTCGCTCGCGTTTGGCCCTCATGCCGTCCAACTTCCATGGCAAGGAATGTTCCTCAACCTTCAAACCGCAACAAGGGATGCGATGCTTCACAGGAATGCTTGTCAGCCGATATCGATCGGCATCCACGAGCGTCTCAGGCGCATCTGCATTCCATTCGCGAAACCGCACCTCGAACGACATGTGAGCCTCGATGCTTCGCCACGTTTGACTCATCCAATGTTCGAGTCCAGGCGGCCCCCAAACTTCAAGCATTTCTTGTCGACCGAGCAGAGACATGGTGCTCAACAGGCCCGGCAGACCTAACACGTGGTCGCCATGCATGTGGCTGACGAACACTCCCCTCAGTTTCTGGAATTTCCGCTTGTTCCTGCGAAGCGCGAGCTGGACACCCTCGCCTGCGTCGATGAGGTAGGTGTGGCCGTGAATGTCCAAAAACTGCGACGTGGTGCCCCTCGAAGGAACTGGAACCGCAGCTCCTGTCCCGAGAAACACCACGTCAAAAGTCATAGGTGAAGCTTGACTTCTCAGTGCCGAATCACAAGACGCTTCGTCTGCGGCAGCTGAAGTCCGTCAACACGCACGAGGTAAACGCCGTTTGGCAAGTGACCGACGGAAATGCGCTCAGCATTGGCCAGTCCACCTCGAGTCACGACTCGCCCGTCCAACGTGACAATCGACCACATGCCGTCCTGCGGCATGCTGCGCAATGAAATTGATCTCGAAGCAGGATTGGGATAAATCTCCCAAGCGTACGAATCCAAAGGCTCCAAAGACGTGAGGACATCGAAACTCTCCACCTCTGCAGAACATCCCAAGCTGTCTGTCACAAGCACGCTGTACGTTCCTTCGGCCAACCCGTCAACAGATGCTCCTGTTCCGATCAGCAAGCCCGTGCTGCCGTACCAATTTGCCGACCACGATCCCGTGGCCCCATCGACCACCACCGTGGCAATGCCGTTGTCTTCGCCCTCGTCCGCGTTGGTCACCTCCACCGTTGCGGTCATCTCACAATCCAATCCTTCGTCGATTACGACCCAACCACCAAAGAGGCTCTGGCAATCCTCGGTGGTCACCATGACACTGAACGAACCGGGGTTGTCCACTGTCACAGAATCACCTGTTCCAATTTGAAGCCCCGACGAATTGAACCATGCAATTTCCGTCGCAACGACACCTTCCGCCAAGGTCACGCTCAACGAGCCTTGCGTCCCGTTGAGGCTGTTTGCGTTCACCACTTCCACCCCTTCCAAGAGTGGGCAATTGACCCGCAACGTGAAGTTGTCAAACGTGAAAGGCGCGTTGAACGGGCTGAAAATCGTCGCCCAGGCCTCGATGTCGATTGAAATTCGGTAAATGCCCGAGCGGGTGGGAACACCTTGGATGGCTGCACAGTATTGCAAGCCTCCCAAAAACGTGTTTCCATTCGGAGAATCTCCGTTGTTGTTCAAGGCCACTTCAAGGCCAATTTCGTCGGCGTGAAACACCTCGTTGGTGACCGTGTCGGTGAACACCACGCCGGAATACATGCCGTCGGCCGACACCATGTCTTCCAGGACGATGACGCTGTCCACCGGCAAAGTTGGAGGGTAGGTGGAGTCGATGCCCGCAGCCGTAGCAGGAATCAAGATGTGGAGGACGTCGTAATAATCCTCCTCCAACATGCCGTCCAAGAACGTCTCCCCGGCAGCCGGGTCAGGCGAGACGCCAAAGGCCACGTCGCCAAAGTCAAAATCGCTCTCGCACTGAGCTTGAATCAAGGTTGGAGCGCTGCACATCAAGGTGAGTGCAAACGCACAAGAAGCAAATGTCTTCATCGAAAAAGAGATTGAATCAGGCATCCGAATTGCCCTCTGAGGCTCCAAGTTCCTTTTCCGTGGCCTCCATGTAAATGAAATCCACTGCCTCGTCCGCTGTAGGCGTGATGTTCAACACGCGGTCGAGTTGCGAAATCTGAACGAGCTTTTCCACCGTGGGCTGAAGTCCGCACAGAACAAACGTGCCTTGTTCGTCTCGGCACAAGCGGTTGCCCACCAAGACTGCGCTCAAGCCACTCGAATCGCAGTAGCGCGACTCTGTCAGGTCCAAGACGATGTTCAAGTGTCCTGATTTGGCCAATTGAACCAACTCGGCCTTCAAATCAGGAGCATGCAGCGCGTCGAGTTTTTCAACGGTGCTAGTCACAATGGCGACGCGGTCGCGGTGTTCGATGGTAAACTTCATGATGAATCGTTCGGTCAAATATAGGTCGGACGGACGTGCGATTCTCACCCTCGCTGTTGTGCGAGCAAATAAAGGACGGCCATGCGTACGGCCACACCGTTCTCGACCTGTTCCAAGATGATGGCGTGGTCGCTGTCAGCAACCTCGCTGCTGATCTCCACACCCCGGTTGATTGGTCCCGGGTGCATGATGACCAGAGGCCTGTTTGCTTGGCTCAATCGGTCCATGGTCAAGCCAAATCGCATGGTGTACTCTCGAAGAGAAGGGAAAAACCGCACCGAATCTTCAGGTCCTTGCCTTTCAAGTTGAATTCGAAGCATGTTCAAGGCATCTGCCCACCGAATGGTGTCGTCCAAATCGTGACTCACCTCTACCCCCAACTTGTGCAGGTGCTTAGGGATCAACGTGTGAGGACCACAAACGCGCACATTTGCCCCCAAAAGCTTCAGTGCCCAAATGTTGGACAAGGCCACGCGTGAGTGCTGGATGTCGCCCACAATCGCAATGTTCTTTCCCGACAAATCATCTCCCAAACTCTGCCGCAAACTCAAGGTGTCAAGCAACGCTTGCGTGGGATGCTCGTGGGTACCATCTCCGGCATTGACGATGGGGACGTCGACTTTCGAAGCCAAAAAGTGATGCGCTCCAGGGTGCGGATGCCGCATCACCACCATGTCGACCTTCATGGCCAAGATGTTGTTCACCGTGTCCACCAGGGTTTCGCCTTTTTTGACGGACGACCCCGCGGAGGAAAAATTCACCACGTCGGCCGACAACCGCTTCTCCGCAAGCTCAAACGACAGCCGAGTCCGCGTGGAATTCTCGAAGAACAAGTTCGCTACCGTAAAATCCCGAAGGGAAGGAACCTTTTTGATGGGACGGTTCAACACATCCTTGAATTCCTTCGCCGTTGCGTGAATGAGATCGATGTCTTCTTGCGTCAATCCCCGGATTCCGAGCAGGTTGGGCTGCGTCAACATGTTGGACTCACTCATTGTGGTTTGGAATTCAAGAGAATCACACGGTCGTCTTCATGCTCTTCCGCCCATTCGACCTGGACATGTTGAGCTCCAATGCTGTCCACGTGCTTGCCAATGTAATTCGGCTCAATGGGCAATTCGCGCGAAAACCGGCGGTCAATGAGAACCGCCAAGGCCACAGACTTGGGACGACCGTGGGCCAACAACGCATCCAATCCCGCTCGAATCGTCCGACCAGTGAACAACACGTCATCCACCAGAACCACGTGACGGTTCTCTACCGTGAAGCCCATCACGTTGACGTTGGGTGCGAGCGGCTTCTCGTGCGTTCGAATGTCGTCTCTGTAAAACGTCACGTCAAGCTTTCCACATCGGATGTCTGCGCCCGGAAGCAACTCTTTCAAACGCGCCTGCAATCGCTCTGCCAAGCGCGAGCCACGGGGTTGCAACCCCACAAGGTCGGTCTTTGAAAAATCGTGGTGTTCAATCAACTGATGCGCCAGTCGATCGAGAATCAGCGCGAATTGCGCGGGAGGAATCAGAACTTGGTTCTGCATGCTTCGTGGCAAAGATACGAGCAAAAAAAAGGAGACCCGTAGGCCTCCTTTTCTATTTCGACTGATTCGACAATCATTCCTTGTCGTCCTTCTTTTCTTCGGTTGCTTCGTCGGCCGCAGGAGCTTCCTCCGCTTGAGGTGCCTCCGCCGCAGGAGCTTCCTCGGCAGCAGGAGCTTCCTCGGCAGCAGGAGCTTCCTCCTCTTTCGCAGCAGCCTTCTTCTTG
>JBDQOS010000105.1:0-2897 GCA_040261075.1 Flavobacteriales bacterium | reverse complement strand
TGTGGTTCGGCGAGTCCGTCCCCATGATTGACCCAGCACTGGACCTCGTGACGTCCGCGGACCTCGTGGTGGTTGTCGGGACGTCGCTGCAAGTCTACCCGGCGGCAGGCCTTGTGGGTTACGCGCCGCAGCACGTTCCGATTCACGTTGTGGACCCCAACACGCCTCTGGAAGGGGGCGGGCGCATGGAGATTCATCCCTGCGGGGCGGTCGAAGGGCTCACGCGCCTTGAAGCGCGTTGGCGCGCTGAACACGGCGCCTAAAGCGAAGCCTTGGAAATCAACGTGTGCGCAAGCGCCAGGCACTTACGGCCGGAGCGCCTTCAGCTTGTTCTGAGCCGTTGGATTGCAGGCGGTCCACGACGCCCATAATCAAGTCCGCCGCCGTCTCGTCGTCGCAAGGCATTTCCCGCTGAAGCTTCTCAGGCGTGAAGTGCTCGCCCACAAATCCCGTGTCGAAGTTCCCAGAACGAAACGCCTCGTGGTTCACCGCGAAGTACCCAAAATCGAGCGTGGTGTCCACCCCGTGAACTTCGTATTCGTCGATGGCGCGAAGCATGCGCTCGATGGCCGCTTCCCGCGTCGGGCCGTGGGTGCACAGTTTGGCGAGCATGGGGTCGTAGTGCATGCTTACTTCGCCGCCTTCTTCCACGCCGTCGTCCACGCGGATGCCCGGCCCGACGGGGGGACGGTAGCGGGTCAACGTGCCCGTGCTGGGCAAGAACCCGCCCGCGACGTCTTCGGCGTAGACACGCAATTCGAGCGCATGACCGTGGATCTTCAGGTCGTCCTGAGAAAAGGAGAGGGGGTGCCCTTCGGCGATGCGAATTTGTTCGCGCACCAAGTCGACGCCCGTGATGAGTTCCGTCACGGGGTGTTCCACTTGGAGGCGTGTGTTCATTTCGAGGAAGAAGTACTCGCGGGAAGCGTCGACCAAAAACTCGACCGTTCCGGCCCCGACGTAGTTGCAGGCCTTGGCCACTTCAATGGCGCACTGGCCCATCTCCGCGCGCAACGCGTCGTCCAACAGGGCCGAAGGGGCCTCTTCGACGACCTTTTGGTGCCGACGTTGAATGCTGCACTCGCGCTCAAACAAATGAACCGCGTTGCCGTGCGCGTCGCACAAGACCTGAATTTCGATGTGTCGTGGTTGTTGCACGAGTCGCTCGATGAAGACCGCTCCGTCCCCAAACGACCGCTCCGCCTCCGAAATCGCGCGCTGCAATTCGCCTTCGAGCTGCGAGGGGTCGTGGACCGCGCGCATGCCCTTGCCGCCGCCGCCGGCACTTGCTTTGATGAGAAGGGGGACGCCGATGCGCTCGGCTTCGCGTCTTGCCTCGGCCGGATCGGCCACAGCACCCTCGGTGCCCGGCACCATCGGAATGTTTCTTTCCGCCACGGCCTCCTTGGCCGCCAGTTTCGAACCCATCACCCGAATTGCGTGCGGATGAGGCCCCACAAAGGCGATGCCGGCCTTCTCCACGGCCTCGGCAAACTCCGCGTTCTCACTCAAAAACCCGTAGCCTGGATGAATGGCGTTGGCCCCCGTCGATTTGGCAGCCTCCACGATGCGGTCCACAATCAGGTAACTCTCGCTGCTTGGCGCGGGCCCCACGCACACGGCCTCGTCGGCCGCACGCACAAAAGGTGCGTCCGCGTCGGCCTCGCTGTACACGGCCACCGTCTTGAGTCCCATCTCACGGGCCGTTCGAAGCACGCGCAATGCAATTTCGCCGCGGTTGGCGACCAGAAGTTTGGTGATGGGACGGATGTCGTTCATGGGAAAGCGTTCCGGGATTCTGGGGCCGAAGATAGGGTGAGCTGTCCTCCACTTCAGGGCATGAAAAAAGGGCAAGCGATTCTTGTCGCACCGCTACAACCGCACACCCTTGCTGCCTTCCGGCCCTGGGGGATTCTGCGGGAGCTGGTCGCAAGAGACTTGCCCCAGCGCAAAGATAAGCACGTTGAGTCCGTACCTTGCAGTCCGATGCAGCATTTGAATGTCACAGCCACGCAGGGCCTCATCGCGGCCGTCGTGAATTTCGCCCTGTTGATGGTGCTCTACCTGCTCAACATGAACTTGCTGGCGGAATGGTGGGTCGGCATCCTGGCCCTCCTGATCATCGTCGTGTTCATGTTCACAGGCACCGCCGCGGCGCGCTCTGCTCATTGCGGCATCTTCAGCTTTGGCCAAGCGTGGGTCGCCTCCATGAGCGTGGCCTTTGTGGCCCAGGTGGTGAGTGCAGCGCTTACCTTGCTTCTCTACCAAGTCATCGCTCCTGAATTGCCAGAGGTGCTTGAAAAATTGACGTTGGAAAAGACGCGTGCGATGATGGAGGGCTTCGGCATGAGTGAAGATTTGCTTGAGCCTCAAATGGCGGAGATCCAAGCCCAAATGAAGGAGGCCTACACCTTGAAAGGTTTGGCGAAAAACTCTTCCGGGGGCATGGTCATGTGGGCGGTCATCTCGCTCATCGTGGCCGCCATTTCCAAGCGCAGTCCCAAGTCTGAATTCGAGTGATGCAAAGCCAACCCACCCTTGACGTCTCCGTGGTCGTCCCGTTGTTGGACGAGGAGGAAAGCCTGCGCGAACTGAAAGCCGGCATAGACCGCGTTCTGGCAGGCCTTGCCTACGAGGTCATCTTTGTGGACGACGGAAGCCAAGACGGATCCTGGGTCGTCATCGAGGATTTGCACAAAAGCGAGCCCGAGGTCGTGCGAGGCATCCGCTTTGCTCGGAATTACGGCAAGAGCGCGGCACTCCAAAAGGGCTTTGAGCTCGCAAGCGGGGCCGTGGTCTTCACCATGGACGCGGACCTTCAAGACGACCCGGAGGAATTGCCTGCGATGCGTCAGCAGCTCTTGGACGGCGGTTTGGACCTTGTGAGTGGCTGGAAG
>JBDQOS010000104.1:0-3470 GCA_040261075.1 Flavobacteriales bacterium | reverse complement strand
CCTTCCAGTGGTGGTCCATCCCGGTGGTGTCTTTGGTGTTCTACATTCTGGTCAGCATCGAATTGATTGCGGAAGAAATTGAGGATCCGTTTGGGGTGGATGAAAACGACTTGCCACTCGACGGCTTGTGTGCGACCATCCGCTCCAACACCGACGAAATTCTGACCCGTGGCTGACGCCCCAAATGAGACCTTTCGAAGAGGCCAAATCGTGGGTGCGACATTCCTCGCGCTGGGTGCGACGTGCGGTGCGTTGGGAGCGCATGCCCTCGAGTCCGTCATGAGTCCGGACCGGTGTGAATCATGGGATACGGCCTGTCTTTATCTTCTGGTCATGGGCGCGGGCCTGATCGGGGCCTCCCACGGCGCTTCTCCGCGGCCTTCTCGCATCGCATTGGATGCAGTGGCTTTGGGAACACTTCTGTTTTCGTGCAGCATCTTTGGGCTCGTGACGCTGGCCACCTTGGACTGCGGTCCTGGGTTGCGCGCGGTGTTGGGTCCCGTCACTCCCTTGGGCGGGGTGTTGATGATCGGAGGCTGGCTAGGGTGGGCTTGGTCTCGGCGTGCGACTTGAATCCTCAGCGAACGTAAGGTCCAAACATCGCCACATTCGATTCCACTTCGTTTCCGAGCTTGACGGCGGAGGCCCGAAACATCCCAGTGCTGTTGAAGACCAAGGCCACCTCGCCGGCAGCATTGACCGCGATGACGCCTCCGTCACCTCCCAAGGCACCCATCTCGTCAAAAATGGAGGCCTCGCAAGCCTCTTGCAGCGATTGTCGCCCGTGCAGCATTCGGCTGTGAACGTCTTGCGTCACGCCGGTCCGGATGAAGTACTCACCCCAGCCTGTGGCGGATACGGCGCAGGTGCGGTTGTCTGCCCACGTCCCAGCTCCGACGACGGGGCTGTCCCCAATGCGGCCGTGCCGTTTGTACGTCATGCCTCCTGTGGACGTGGCTGCAGCGAGGTTGCCGTTGGCGTCGAGGGCCACGCACCCTACGGTTCCGCGCTTTTCTTCGAGGGGGACGGGCTCGTCGCCTTCCCGTGCCGCGGCCCGGAGGTAGCGTTCGTATGCTTTGGAGGTGTCAAACCACGAAGCGTCGGCCGATTCTGCACCCTGCGCCCGGGCGAATTCGCCTGCGCCGTGCCCGCTGAAAAACACGTGCTCGCTGCTGTCCATGACCATTCGAGCCACGCTGATGGGATGCCGGAAGCCTTGAAGTCCGGTCACGGCCCCGCAGTTGCGGGTGGCCCCATCGGCAATCGAAGCGTCCAATTCGTGCGTGCCTTCCGAGGTGAACACGGCGCCCCTTCCCGCATTGAAAAGCGAATCGTCCTCCAGCATGCGCACCACGCTTTCCACCACGTCGAGGGCGGACATGCCGCGATCGAGCATGGATTCCCCGAGTTCCAGAGCCTTTGAAAGCGACGACGTGTAGGCGGCTTGCTGTTCCGGGGTGAGGTTTTCTTCCCCAAAGTGCCCGGCCCCTCCGTGAATGGCGAGGGCCCAGTCCGCTTGGCTGTGGGAGGAAGGTGCGGACTCGGGCGCAGCGCACCCCCATCCGATCAACAGGCTTGCGGCAAGGGCTGCGCGGAAAGAAAAAGGAAAGGTCATCTTAGTGGATTCGGCTCGAAAGCAGTCCCAGCAAAGCAAAGGGCACCACGGCGTCGGCCAGGTGGGCCCAAATGTCCGGGTTCTTGAACCAGATGAAGTTGCTGTACGGGTAAAACATGAAACCAGCCAGACCAACCACCACCGCCACCGCGACGCGCTTTCCTGTCGCGGCGTCGCCGGCCAAACTCAGAATCCAGAACAGAAGCAGGGCGGTCAAGATGTTCATGATTACGCTCCTAAGCAAGTTGGGTGTCATGTCGCCGCGCCAGTTCATTTGGTAATTGAGCACGCCGTAGGGTTGGCCTTCCATCCGAGCCATGTACTCCGCGCCCAATGCGGGGTCGGCTCGCTCTTCAGGGGAAGGGCTGCCGAGTGCGTACATGCCTTCTTCGAGGTTCAATTCGGCCAAGCGTTCGAGGATGGGATCCTGCAGGGGGGTGAATTCTTGGGCTGACCCGTGGAGGTTGGCTCCGGCAAAGGAGATGAACTGCCAAACAAAGAGAATCAGACCGCCGAGGAGGCCAAAAAGAAGGGGCTTTTTCATGAGAACGTTTGAGAGGTGTGACGCAAATGAACGAAAAGTCTTTTGAGGACCCGCACATTTTGACGCAGTCGTGACACAAGTCAGCTCCCCGAGGGGGGTGCCCCCAAGTACCTTTGTTTCATGACGTTTCGCGCTGCATTGCTCGTGGCCCTTCTCGGGTGGAGTGTCCCACATTGGGGGCTAGCCCAAGACTTGACGGGCACGGTTGTGGACGAATTGGGCAAGCCCGTTGCGCAAGCGCATTGCGTCGTTGGCAAGGTGTTGACGACAACGGACGCCGCCGGCCGTTTTTCCATGCAATTGGGGTTGTCGCAGGCGCGACTTACGGTGTCTCACGTCGGTCATGAAACGGCTGACCGAACCGTCAGTTTGCCCACCGAAGACGTGGTGATCGTTCTGCGTTTCGAGGAGCAAGTTTTGGCCCCCGCCGTGGTGAAAGACGCGTTTGTGCGGCCGCATTCCGCAACGCGTGCGAACGTTCAGGAATTGCCCGTCCTCGAACTGGATGCCGTGCCGGCAACGTCTCGGCTTCAGGCGCTTAAGTCGGTGGCAGGCGTGCAGTTCGTCTCGGCAGGTTCAGGCATGATTCGGCCGGTGCTCCGAGGACTCTCAGGCTTGAGGGTCGCGACGCAGTTCTTGGGGTCGCGCGTTGAAAGCCAGGCGTGGGGGGAAGGCCACGGCATCTTCTTTCCGGAACAGGGCGTTTCGCGCATTGAAGTGATTCGTGGAGCTGAGGCGCTGCAGTACGGGCCGGACGCGTACGGTGGCGTGATCAATGTGGTGCCCACAGGACCTCTGGCGGAGCCGGGGCGACTCACGCAAGTGTCGTTCGCCGGGCACAGCAACACGAAGGGAAGTCAATCGTCGCTCATGACTCAAAAGCGAAGTCCCTCCCGCCACCACGTCTTGCTGATGGGGGTCAATCGCTTTGCGGAGTACCAATTGCCGGACGCCACTTCCGCGGAAGGTTCGCAGTTGCGGCAATTCTACTCGCAGGGTCGTTTTGGCTACCTCCAAAAGTGGGGCACGTGGGAAGGGGCTTACAGCTCCTGCTACAACACGGCTGGCATCGTGGGCTACGGCGGCACTCAGCAATCGGGCGACCACATGATGACCACAGGAGCGCATTTCCGTTGGGGCGCATGGGATTGGCACCCCACGCTCAGCTACCAATTGAATCACCGCAAAGAACTCGCCGTTGTTCCGCCAGACAGCTTGACCGAGGACAACGAGCAGGCCCACACTGAGTTGGATCTCAGCCTGCGCACCACACGGTTCGACGTGCGCGCCCACCGCAAGGGCGACCAGGGG
>JBDQOS010000103.1:0-5901 GCA_040261075.1 Flavobacteriales bacterium | reverse complement strand
GTCCGGGTTCGCGTGGAGCGTGAAGCGTGTTTTGACGAAGTGGTTTTGTTCAACCCAGAAGACCTCACCACAGACACACCCAACGAAGTCACGGTCGCCGTCATGCCGCAGGCCCAGGTCGCCGCATCCGTCGACAACCTCGACCCCGAGTGCGCGTGGGACAACCTCCTGTACCGGTGGATCCCCCGCGAAATCTCAGGGGCGGCCTCCGACGTGCGGTGGACCTGCGAAACCGAATGGCAAGCCGTGTCTCCGGGCGACGTGGATCACGTGACGTGCTACATCACGGGCGACACGTGGCTACTGCACCAGCGCTTTTGGTCTTGTCTGGACAGCACGCACCTCGATTCGGTGTGGTGCCCCAAGGGAGAGTCCATTCAGCTCTCGCTGGACTGAATCCAAGCCGGGAGCTCAAATCGAGCCACGGCGTAGAGCATTCGGCGCCGATCCTCTTCGTCGCGCTCGCGGGTGAGAACTGGGGCGTCCATCGTGGCCCATCCCCAGGAATTGACGTCGCTGACAACGCGGGCGCGGCGGCTGCGTTTGGTCTCCTCCGATTCCAGCTCTTCGAGTTCAAGAAGCTCGTCCATGTGGCTCGTGTCCAAGTGCTGCCCCTGAAGTTCGTAGAGTGCCAAAAGGATGGAACGCAAATGGCCAAATTGGTCCTCCCGCGCCTGCCCCATAGAGGCATCCAGGTTTCCTAGCGCAACCACGCCAGAATTCCCGTCGGTCTGCATCCGACACAACACGTAGCCCGCTCCAAAAAACACCGGCACCAACAAGTACATCCACATGCCTCGCAATTTCTTTCGAGAAAGTGCAAATTCAACCCAAATCACGAAATTTTGTTTCAAACAACCCCTCGTTGGAGAACTCCCCGCTCCCCACACTCGCCCTTACCTTTGCTCCATGAACCTGCACTCCTTGATTCGCAATGCCGTCCTGATTGCGTGGTCCCTTCTCACGTCAATCAGCGCGATTGGACAATCACCTGCCCCCTTGCCCAAAGGCATCAGCGACCTCGAAATGGCCAACTGGCTTTCGCACCCGTTGGAAATCTCGAATCCCGAAATTTTGCGTGGCATCCCCACTCCGCCTCCTGGAAGCAACCTTCGCACGGCTGCAGAGTGGGAAGAAATCGAAGTGTTGACCGTCACGTGGCAAGACTTTCCTTGCATCTTGAAGCAAATCACCGCCGCCTCGGCCGAAGAGTGCCGGGTAGTCATCTTTTCTGAAAACGTGTCCCAAACCACCAACTACCTCACTGGCAACACCTGCGGAGGTCCTGTCCCCATGGACAGTGTGGAAGTGGTGGACGCCGCCTCCAACAGCATTTGGATCCGGGACTACGGTGCAAATACGGTGTATGCGGAATACAACGACGGCCGCGTGTTGGTCGATTGGCTGTACAACCGCCCTCGGCCTGACGACGACGCAATCCCCGACGTTCTGGCCGCCCACATGGGCCTTGACTTGTACAGCACGATTGAATCTCCCGGAGATTTGATGAACACCGGCGGAAATTGGATGTCCGACGGCTACGGAACCGCGTTTGCCTCCAAGCTCATTCTTGAAGAAAACGGCGGAGGCTCAAATTGGTGGACCACCTTCCCCAACCACACCGAGGAGGAGATCGATCAAATCGTTCAAGCCTACCACGGTGTAGACACGTACGTCAAAATGGACGTGCTCCCTTACGACGGCATTCACCACATCGACATGCACATGAAGCTGCTGGACGAGTCGACGTTGTTGGTTTCCGAATACCCCGAAGGCGTGGCCGACGGACCCCAAATCGAAGCCAACCTCCAGTACGTGCTCAGCACCTTCACCACCAAATGGGGCACCCCGTTCAACGTGATTCGCATTCCGAGCCCGCCCGAGTTTGGCGGAGGATTCCCCAACCAAAACGGCGACTACCTCACGTACAGCAACGCGACGTTTGTCAACAACACCATTCTGCTGCCGACTTACTACGAGCAGTACGACACGACAGCCATTCGGATTTGGGAAGAGGCCATGCCGGGGTACAACGTGGTCGGCATCGACTGCGATTCAGGGCAAGACAACATCATCGCCTTGAGCGGCGCCATTCACTGCATCACGCATTCGGTGGGCGTGGCCGACCCCTTGATGATCAGCCACCTCCCCTTGGCCGACACCGACAACACGGAAAACAGCTACAGCGTGATGGCCGACATCAGCCACCGTTCTGGGATTGCAAGCGCGACCTTGAGCTGGGCCACCTCGCCGGAAGGGCCTTGGAACGAAGTGCCCATGACCGAGGGGTTCGCCGAAGGAGGCTTTTTTGCGGACATCCCTGCCCAAACCGAAGGCACCAAAGTGCACTACTTCGTTTCTGCCGAGGCAAACAGCGGCAAGACCGGATCGCGACCCATGCCCGCACCGGAGGGATGGTGGGCCTTCCGCGTTCTGGGAGAATTCGTTGGGCTGGACGACGAAGCCGCGTCCTCTCCCTGGCAGGCTGTGTACCCCAATCCCGCACGGGCAATCACCTGCCTCGAGTTGAACTTGCCGCGTGCCACGGACTGCGAGGTGGTGTTGCACAACGTGTTTGGCCAAAAGGTCCGCACGCTGCACCAAGGCACCTTGGACCGAGGCGTGCAACGCGTGTTTGTCGATGCCTCGACCTTGGTGCCCGGCCCCTATCTCGTCACGTTCGCCACCGCCCATGGCACCCGCTGGACGGAACGTTTGGTGGTGGAAGAATGACCGCCGCAGGGACCTTTCCGACGAACGAATGAAAAAAAGCGCGCCCGTGGAGGCGCGCTTTTTTCGTCAATCACCCCATAAAACCTCAGTCCCGGCGCCCCAACAAACGAAGGAGGAACAAGAACAGGTTGAGGAAATCGAGGTAGAGCGACGTGGCGCCGAGCAAGGCCAACTTCATGGGGGCCACTGCGCCGTATTCCACCCCCGCTGCAATGCGCTTCAAGCGTTGGGTGTCGTAAGCCACCAGGCCCGTGAAGATCAAGACACCTAGCGCGCTGACGACGAAGTCGAGCATGGAGCTCTTCATCCACCAATTGACCAAGCTTGCCAACAAAATGCCAATCAGGCCCATGAACAGAATGCTGCCCATCCGCGACAAATCCACCTTGGTGGTGTACCCGGCAATGGCCATGATCGCGAACGTGCCGGCGGTGATGAGAAACACCTGGGCCAAGCTGCCCATGGAATAGATGAGGAAAATGCCCCCGAGGCTCACTCCCATCGTTCCGGCAAAGGCCAAAAACAGCAACGCCAGCGATGTGACGCTTAGGCGCTGCAACCCAAAGTTCATCACCAACAAAAACGCAAAGGGCGCCAAGAGCAGAATCCAACGGCCCATGCCCTGCATGACCGTGAGGTACAAGTCACTTGCTGCCGCATAGTACGCTGCCGCCGCCGTGACACCGAGTCCCGCGACCATCCACGTGAAGACCGTGGACATGAACGACGAAGCGGTGGTCGATTCCAGCACGCCGGCGTCGTTGAACTGCGGCTGGTTGCCGCCAAAAATCCGAGGAGGTTGTTCCATGCACCAAAGATGCACGCGCGAAGGGTACTCCGATTCTCCGTTGACCAAAATTTGCAGTTCGCAGCCGAACCGAACGTCAATCAGCTCCGGTGAAGGGCCAGTCCCATGAATTCGCGACGGGTGCGTGGGTCGTCGAGGAAGAGCCCGGTGAAGGCGCTGGTCGTGGTGACGCTGTTTTGTTTTTCGACGCCGCGCATTTGCATGCAAAGGTGGCGCGCCTCGACGACGACGGCGACGCCTTTGGGCTTCAGGGTTTCCTGGATGCAGTCCCGAATTTGTTCGGTGAGGCGTTCCTGAACTTGCAGGCGTCTTGCGAAGGCGTCGACGACGCGCGGAATCTTGCTCAACCCCACGATGGCGCCGTCGGGGATGTACGCGACGTGGGCCTTCCCAAAAAACGGAAGCATGTGGTGTTCGCACAAGCTGTACACCTCAATGTCTTTGACGAGAACCATTTCGTCGTTGGGCTCGTGAAACAACGCGGAGCGCAAGATGTCCGCGGGATCCACGCCCATGCCACTGGTGAGGACGGCCATGGCCTTGGCCGCGCGCATCGGCGTCTTCAACAACCCCTCGCGCTGAGGGTCTTCCCCGCACGTGGTCAACACCTTCTCGTACGCCTCCGCCATTGCCCTCACGGCGGCTTCGTCGTATCGCTCCTCTTTGAAATACAGGGCCATGGGCCGAAGGTACGGCCTTACTCGCCGCCGTAGTAATCGGCGTAGTTGTTTTCCGTCTCGTACAAACGCAGGTGGTGCAAGTGACAACCCGCGGCAGCGATGGCCGGTTCGAGTTGCTCCCAAATCGCAATGATCAAAACCTCTGTCGACGTCATTTTTCCCTTCATGAAGGGCACGTCAAGGTTGAGGTTTTTGTGGTCGATGGGGTCCTCAACACGCTCCTTGATGATGTGCTTCAGGTCGACCAAATTCATGCAATACCCTGTCTCAGGAGCGGGCTCGCCTTTGATGGTCACGTGCAGTTCGTAGTTGTGGCCGTGCCAGTTGGGGTTGGCGCATTTGCCAAACACAGCCTGGTTCTTGGCGGCATCCCATTCGTCGTTCCAGAGCTTGTGGGCGGCATTGAATCTGGCGCGGCGCGTGACGTAGACGTTCTTCATGATTCGAGTAACCTCGCAAAGGTAGCAGATGTTCCCGTCGAGTACCTTCGCGTCATGATTGTCGTTACAGGTGCAGCAGGCTTCATTGGAAGTGTCCTCGCGGTTCGGTTGTTGGAGGCGGACTACCGCCAAGTGGTGTTGGTGGACGATTTCAGTGTGGAACCCAAACGCCCCAACCACGAGCGGCTTCCCGTCACCTACCGCGTCGACCGCGCGGACTTTCCTTCCTGGCTCCGCGAAAACGAGGGACAGGTTCAATTCATCTTCCACCTCGGTGCCCGAACCGACACCACGGAAAGGAACCAAGACCTCCTGAACGAGCTCAACCTGGAGTACAGCAAGGAGGTGTGGAACCTGTGCGTGGAATTTGGCCTCCCCTTGGTTTACGCCAGTTCAGCCGCCACGTACGGCGACGGCTCGCTCGGGTACCTCGACAGCCACGAGGTGGTGACCCAACTCCAACCCCTGAACCCCTACGGCCGGTCCAAAAACGACTTCGACGCCTGGGCCCTGGCCCAAGAACGCAAGCCCTACTTCTGGGCGGGCTTCAAGTTCTTCAACGTCTACGGCCCCAATGAATTCCACAAAGGCCGCATGGCTTCCGTCGTGCTCCACACGTTCCGCCAGGTTCAGGCCACCGGGGCCATGAAGCTGTTTCGCAGCCACCGTCCCGACTACGCCGACGGACACCAAACCCGAGACTTCGTCCACGTCGAAGACCTGTGCAGCGTGCTCCTTCACTTCATGCACCACCGCATCCCGACGAACTCCGGACTGTACAACCTTGGCAGCGGCAAGGGCCGCACGTTCTTGGACCTCGCAAAGGCGACGTTTCAAGCGATGGGCAAGGAGCCCAACATTTCCTTCATCGACACGCCGGAAGACATTCGGGACACCTACCAATACTTCACGGAAGCCGACCTCACCAAACTCCGGGCAAGTGGGTACACCGCGCCGTTCCGGTCCTTGGAAGACGGAATCGACGACTACGTGAAGAACCACTTGGTCACTGGAGAGACGCGCGCGCCTCGAGAAGCTTCTGCCGAATCTGCTTGAGCTTGCTCACTGCAGCAGATCGGTCCTCGGCACTGAAATCGAGCGTCGACTGCGCCGGAGCTGAAGCTGAAGCCGCTGCTTCCGCCGCCATTTTTCCTCGCTCGCTCGCCTCCCCTTTCCTGGCCACGAGCGCTTTTCGGGCACCTTCCAAAGTCAAGCCTTGGACCTTCACAAGGTCGTAAAT
>JBDQOS010000102.1:0-3624 GCA_040261075.1 Flavobacteriales bacterium | reverse complement strand
GGGTTGGGCAACGTGGGCCTGGGCCGTTCCCGCACTTGTCGTTTGGGGAAATCACGCGGCAGCGGCAGCGCTGGGCCTCGTGGCAGCGGTTTCGAGCTTGGTGCTCGTGCGCGCAGGTGCAGGGCCTGCGGTGCTTGCGTTAAGTGCCCTGCGCTACGCCGTGTTTGCCTTGCAGTATTTGTTGTGTTTGACCGGATGGGGTGCGCTGACCACGGACCTCATGTGGACGGAGGGCTTTCCCCGCATCGCTGCCGTGTGGTGCGCGGTCAGCACCCTTCCTTGGCCCGCCGAGTTGGGCGTGCGCGAAGCGGCCGCCACGTGGGTGTTCGACGATCAGCTTCCGGACGTGGTGGTCGCCACGTTTGTGTTGTGGGTCATCAACCGAGTGGGTTCCGCAGCTTTGGGTGGATTTTTTCTCACGCCGCGACCATGACGGCCGTTGCCATCAGCGCGGGTGCCTTGATTCTGCATGCAGCAGTGTTGTTGCGGTGGGCGCGCGGGTGGCGCTTGGCGCAGGCAACGAACCTGGCAAACCAACCCCGACCGACGGCCTTAACGGTGCTCATCCCGGCGCGAAACGAGGCGACTCGGCTCCCGGGGCTTCTCGACGATTTGGCGTCGCAAACCGCAAACATCCCCTTTTCTGTCGTGCTCGTCGACGACCACAGCACGGACGAAACCGCGGCTGTGGCACAACACCACCGCCTTACTCGGGACGAACGCTTGACGTTGGTCCGAAATGAAGGCGAAGGAAAGAAGTCGGCCCTGCTCACGGGGCTGCAGCACGTGAGCACGCCCTGGGCTGTCACGGTGGATGCCGACGTGCGGTTGGGTCCGGGCTGGGCGAAAGCCTGGCATGCACAGCTTTCACGGGTCGGCAAAACGGTGGCCTGCGTGGCGGGGCCGGTGGTGCTCCTCGAACGGGATGCACATCCCACCTTGGGCGCACGCCTGCAAGCACTCGATTTCGCCGCCCAAATGGGGTGGTCCGCTGGGCAGCTCGCTCGAGGGCGAGCTGGGTCTGCGTCGGGAGCCAACTTCGCCGTTCGACCCGCAACGTACCCCGACACGCGAGCGCTTGGGACTTCCGGGGACGACACCTTGGTCGTCCAAGCGTTGAACGCATCGGGCCACAAGGTCCTTTGGATGGCAGACCCCCAAGCTCGGGTTTGGACCCCCGGGGCAAGGTCCCTTCAAGAGTGGGTCAGTCAGCGCTTGAGGTGGGCGGGGAAAACCCGCCACTACCCGTGGGAAGCCAAGCGCACTGCACTCTGGGTGGGCAGCATGGCAGCGATGCAATGGGGGTTGATCGCCTGTGCCGCGGCTGGAATCGACAACGTGAGTTGGGCCTGGACAGGGGCGTGGTGGGGAATCGTGACGGCGATGAATGTGGTTTATGCTTGTCCCGTGGCGCGGGGGTTTGGGGTGAAGGCCGGGGTTGTGGATTGGGGGATGCTTGGGGTGACCCAACCTCTTCAGGTGCCGGTGTTGCTTCTGGCTAAAGCGGGCATGCTTCGCCCTTGGGGCATCGCGTCGCAACCAACGTGGAAAGGCCGAACTTGCGTCCCGTGAATGCGTTTTGGAACCACCGCATGGCCGCGCTCGGAGCAGCGTGGATTGTTCTTTGGCTGGCAGTCGCCGTGGTGGGCAGTCCGCTTCGGCCCGACCCCTCCCCCATGGCCAACGACCAGCACCTCGACCGCGGCATGCTGGCGCCGGGAAGCGAATGGCAGGACGACGCAGGTGCGACCCACGTGGCTTGGCTCGGAACGGACCGGTACGGACGGGATCTCTTGAGCAGAATCATGGCCGGAAGCGGCATTTCGTTGTCGGTTGGCGCGGGCGCGGTGCTCATCAGTTTGCTCCTGGGGTTGGTTCTTGGAGGACTGGCCGGGTACGTGGGAGGGCGGGTTGATGCCGTCATCTCGTGGTTCCTGCAAGTCATGTGGTCGGTGCCGACACTGCTCATGGTGTTGGCGATCACGTTGGCGTTTGGCAAGGGATTTTGGCAGGTGTTCCTCGCGATTGGGCTGACGATGTGGGTGGAGGTTGCCCGGATTGTCCGTGGGCAATTCCTCAGCTTGCGCGAGCAGGCGTACGTGCAGGCCGCGGAGGCACTCGACTTGCCGGCGTGGCGCATCATGCTGCGGCACATGCTCCCCAACGCGGTGGGGCCGCTGGTGGTGGTGTGCGCGGCGAATTTTGCGGCGGCCATCCTGATTGAAGCAGGGCTGAGTTTTCTCGGCGTAGGAGCCCAAATCCCCATGCCCTCCTGGGGCAACATCGTCAAGGAGCACGCGCACTTGCTGACCACCGATCACGCGTGGCTCGCGCTTGTTCCTGGTGCGCTGATTGCGAGCCTGGTGCTTGCGTTTACGTGGGTGGGCGACGGCCTGCGTCATGCGCTTCAGCACGCCAACTGATTCCTGCCGTGCCGTTGTACCTTCGGCGCGATGGCTGATTTGGACTTGCAAGCCCCCATTTACGTCGCGGGACACCGCGGCATGGTCGGTTCGGCAATCGTTCGCGCCCTCGAGGCTCGAGGGCACACGAACGTGATTGCACGGACGTCGTCGGAACTGGACTTGCGCGACCAACGCGCGGTGCATTCGTTCCTTGCGGAAACCCGTCCGACCCAGGTGTACCTCGCGGCGGCGAAGGTGGGTGGCATCCACGCCAACAACACTTACAAGGCCGACTTCCTGTACGACAACGTCATGATGGAAGCGAACGTGATTGAGGGCAGCCGCCGGGCGGGCGTGGAGAAGTTGTTGTTTTTGGGCAGTTCGTGCATCTACCCCAAACACGCGCCCCAACCGATGTCCGAAGACGTCTTGCTCACCGGCGCACTCGAACCCACCAACGAGCCGTACGCCGTCGCCAAAATCGCCGGCCTGAAGCTCTGCGACGCCTACCGCGACCAGCACGGGTGCAATTTCATCAGCGCCATGCCGACCAACCTCTACGGGCCGGGCGACAACTACCATCCGGAGAACAGCCACGTGCTGCCGGCGCTGGTTCGGCGCTTCCACGAAGCCAAGGTGAACGGCGCGTCCGAAGTGGTCTGTTGGGGCACGGGGTCCCCGCGCCGGGAATTCCTTCACGTCGACGACCTCGCCGAGGCGTGCCTCCACCTGATGGACGTCCACAACGACGCCGGATGGGTCAACGTCGGCACCGGCGAAGACGTGACCATCAAGGAACTGGCGGAGACGGTGGCGCGTGTCGTAGGGTTCGAAGGCGAACTGGTCTGGGACACGACCAAACCGGACGGCACGCCGCGCAAACTTCTGGACGTGTCGAAAATGACGTCCCTGGGCTGGCGCGCGACCACCCCACTCGAACGCGGCATCGAGGCGGTTTACGTCGACTTCCAGCACGCCCTCCAACACGAAGCCTTGCGCGGATGAGTCCGGCACGTGCGCTGGGAGGGCTCCTGCTTTGGATGACGTGCGCGGCCGTTTGCGGCCAAGACGACGCAAGCCCCGGTTCCTGGGGGCCTCAACCCGGAAACGTGACGTGGTCTGTTCAAGAGCACCTGTTGACGTGGCAGACACCGCACTTGGACCTGACTCTGGATCCCTGGATCACCTTTCGGCACGTGGTGGGGACCGCCTCGAGTGC
>JBDQOS010000101.1:0-4165 GCA_040261075.1 Flavobacteriales bacterium | reverse complement strand
GCGGGCATTTCTCCTCACACGCCGATTCGTTTCGACGTGGAAGTCGTGCCTCTGTGACATCGCTTCGCAGAAGTCACATCAACACCCCGGATTTCCAACGGCTCACCCAATCTTCTGCGGCTTCGTCTGCAAGGCGGAACACGTGGGCAAATCCTTCGGGACCGCCGTAGTAGGGGTCTGGCACGTTGGCGTCTTCCAAGAAGAGCTGGACCTTCTCTTGCCACTCCTCGCGTTCGCCTGCCAAGTCGAGGGCATCGCGGAGGTTGGAGCTGTCCATGACCAAAATCAAATCGAAGGTTTCGAAATCCTTTCGAGTCAGTTGCCTCGAAACCTGTTTGCTGATGTCGATTCCATGACGGCGCATTTCCTGTTGTGCACGTCGGTCAGGCGCTTCCCCGTTGTGGAGCCCATTTGTTCCGGCGGAATCCACCCTCACGCGAAGTCCGTTGGTTTGGATGTGATGCCGAAGCAGACCTTCGGCCATCGGGGAGCGGCAAATGTTGCCAAGACATACCGCAAGCACACGTTGTGGGCAATCGCTCATGCTCATAGAAGTTTGCCCAAAAATCGTTCTTTGACGCACTTCTCCCAACAAAAAAGACCTCCATTCGGAGGCCTCTTTCGTTGCGTTGTGAATCGCGTCAGCTCAGTGAATGGCCAACTTCTTTTCGAGGTCTTCCAAGTACTTCCGGAAGTGCTTGTCGGTTTCGCTCAGGTTGTTCACCGTACGGCACGCGTGCAAAACGGTCGCGTGGTCCTTGCCACCGCAGTGGAGGCCGATGTTGGCCAACGAAGACTTGGTCATCTTCTTGGCGAAGTACATGGAAATTTGACGAGCCTGAACAATTTCGCGCTTGCGTGTCTTGCTCTTGAGCAATTCAATTGGGAGGTCGAAGTAATCGCACACGACCTTTTGGATGTAGTCAATGCTGACTTCGCGGGCCGTGTTCTTGACAAACTTGTCAATCATGTGCTTGGCCAAATCCAACGTAATGGATTTTCGGTTCAAGCTCGCCTGTGCCACCAGAGAAATGAGCGCACCCTCCAATTCGCGTACGTTCGTCGTGATGCTGTAGGCCAGGTACTCAATGACTTCGCGGGGCAACTCAATGCCGTCAGCGTACATCTTCTTTTCCAGAATCGCCATCCGTGTTTCCAGCGAAGGAACCTGAAGGTCTGCGCTCAACCCCCACTTGAAGCGGGAGAGGAGGCGTTGCTCCATGCCTTGCATTTCCACGGGCGGCTTGTCTGAGGTCAGCACAATTTGCTTTCCGGTTTGGTGCAAGTGGTTGAAGATGTGAAAGAAGACATCTTGGGTCTTCTCTTTGCCACTGAAGAATTGGACGTCGTCAATGATCAGCACGTCCATCATTTGGTAGAAGTGACTGAAGTCGTTGACGGTGTTGTTCCGCACGGCGTCGATGAACTGGTGGGTGAACCGCTCGGAGCTGACGTACAGAACTGTCTTGTCCGGTTGGCGGCTTTTGATTTCCAGACCAATGGCATGCGCCAAGTGGGTCTTCCCGAGGCCGACCCCGCCGTAAATCAACAGGGGGTTGAAAGCGGTTCCTCCAGGCTTGTTTGCGACGGCGTATCCTGCGCTTCGCGCAAGGCGGTTGCACTCTCCTTCAATGAAGTTGTCGAACGCGTAGTTGGGATTCAGGTTGGAATCAATGTTCAGTTTCCGGAGGCCTGGGATCACAAACGGGTTCTTGATGGGGGCGGGTTCACCCACAACCGGCATGGCAACTTCCGCATTGCGGGTTGCACGCACCTCGGTGGTAGGCATGTTGACAGTGTAAGGACTGCTTGAAGCGCTCTCATGGACGTGTTCCATGATGATGCTGTACTCCAAACGCGCGTCCGGCCCCAGTTCCTTTCTTACTGTTTTGCGCAGCAAAGACACGTAGTGCTCTTCGAGCCATTCGTAAAAGAACTGGGACGGGACCTGAATCGTCAACACCTGCCCGTCCAACTTCACGGGTTTGATGGGAGCGAACCACGTTTTAAACGCTTGGGCGCTGATGTTGTCTTCGATGACAGACAGGCATTGGGCCCAGACACTAGCGTGGTCGAGGTTCATGAGGTTCAGGTGAGAGGTTGAAACAAATACAGCGTCGTTCGCGGGACAAAAATTGTCTTCGGCCATCCCCAAAAAGGACTGCTGAACGACTCTGCGAATGTTTGGAGAAACTTTCTTAAAAAAAAATTTCTACCCCCTTGATTTTTGATGATTTCTGACACGTCAAAAATCTGTTTCCAATGCTAAAAAGTTATGTTGCAACACAGTGTTGAGGAGTCACTTCAGGTCATTCGAATTTAGGTCTCTGCAAACGAGTGAGTTGCGAAAATCCTGAGGGTTGGGCGACGTCTGCCCAGCTAAAATTACAGGGCGGCAGGGAACGAACCGAGGCTCGTTTGCATCTTTGTCCCATGGAGAATTTTCGAACGGTCGACGGCCAAACACGGCACGTTCATGCCCTTCGCGTGCGGTATGCGGACACCGACCGAATGGACATGGTGTACCACGGCACCTACGCCGCGTATTTGGAGGCTGCACGGGTGGAGATGCTGAGGGATGCCGGTTGGGTCTACGCCGAACTTGAAAGGCAGGGCACGCTGCTTCCCGTGGTTCAGCTCAACCTCACGTACAAAAAGCCTGCGCGATACGATCAGGTGTTGGAGGTGCATACCGTTGTCACCCATCCGCTGACCACCAAGCTCCAATTGCGCTGCGAAGTGAAACACGGTGAGGACCTGCTTGTGGCGGCCGAGGTGGTCTTGGTCTTTGTGGATGCAGGCTCGGGTCGTCCGTGTCGTCCTCCTGAAGGGATGGCGGAGCGCTTGATGGAATTGGGGGTTCTGCAGAAAGACGAGTCAACTCTCCTCAGCGACTGAGTCCGAGCAGAGCTGTTCCAGTCGCCTTGCACACGCAGGCCCCACGTTTCCCCAATCGAATTCCAACGCACGCGTTTCGTACGTCTGAAGTGGAATGTCCCACGACTTCCATGTGGCGCCTTTGACGGCATCCAGCCAAGATTCCGCAGGGACAAATGAGTGTCCATCCGGCATGGTGTCCACGTAGGCATGTTCTTCGGGAACCCAGGGAAGCGTGCGACACCGCATGGCTTCGACCACGGCCAAGCCGAAATATTCTTGCTTGGGGTGGACGGGCGCGATGTGAGATTCCCACAACCACCGAACGTACTCGTCGCGCGATTCTGCGTATCCCCAATGAAGGCAGCGCGCACCCATTTGGTCTTTCAGGGCTTCCCAACCCTCGGGTTTGCGGCCAAACGACTCTCCCATGACAATGAATTCTCCGGGCAGGTCTTGCTTGAGCACGCCGTCAACAAACGCCATCCAAGCGTCGGTGCCTTTGTCCCAGGCCCACCGGTGATTCCATAGAAACTTCGGCGTGTCCACGTCACTCAAATTCACAAGGGGCTGACTCGGGATTGGCCAATTTGCGAGGCTTATGCCGAGGTTCACGACCTCACTTTTTGCAGCAAGGCGGGGTGCGACGTCCAACACCTGAGGTTTGGGCATGCGCTTCATGAACGTCTCTGTGGCCCCGAGAAACGCATTCATGTGGTGGTTTGAGTTGAACCACAAGGCGTCTGAGGCAAGTGCGCTGCTCACATTGATGTAGCCGTAGGTGTTGTCGCGGCCGTTTTTGGCGTCGGGGTCGTCCGGGGACCAGGGAAACGTCAATTGGTTTTCATGGAACATGGCGATGACCTTCACGCTTGACCACGACGCAGGCATCAATCCTCGGAGCTGAGCCACGTCGCACATGTCCGTGGTGAGGACAACGTCAGGAACGTCCTTGTCCGTCATCATGTCAGCCCAAACCGCGGCAGCTCCGTGCATGCGCCATTTCCAATGACGGCCGGGCAACGTGTGAAGTGCGACACGGTGCCCGGCGTTTTCCAGGGCGGCACGCATGCCGCGAGACCACGCCCGGTGGGACCCAGCATGAAACGGGTCAAGAATCCAAACGTGAAGTGCCGCTGTCATGGTTGGTTCCAATTGCGAAGCTTGGATTGCCACGCGTCAGGAAGGTACGATGCCCAGGGTTCCCACCACGGGATGTGCTGCGTTGCCGTGAGCCTTGGGGATCCGGCTTCCACCCAAGCCGCATGCCATCCCGCGGCGATTCGGC
>JBDQOS010000100.1:0-4262 GCA_040261075.1 Flavobacteriales bacterium | reverse complement strand
CGGGAAAAGGTGATGCTCGATTTGGTGGTTCAACCCTCCGCAAAGCCACGTGAACATGCGGCTTCCAGTCCCGAAGTTGGAGGTGGTCATCAGCTGGTGCGTCAGCGGGTCCACGTCCAAGACGGCTCCTTTTTCAGCAGGGACGTAGTCGTGGTCTTCCATGACGTGGGCAGGTTGGAAAATGATGGCCAGGATGAACCCCGCAACCAACTGCATCACCACCCATCCCAAGATGACCTGAAACCAGTGCACGCCGCTCAACCACATGGGGAGCGCCATGACGTAGCCGAAGTACGCAGTTTTGGTGAAGGCGAGGGAGGTAGACAACTTAGCCACCGACGTCCCAGCAGGGCGAATCAACCCCTTCTTGTGGTAACGGCGGACCTGCAACCAATCTTTGGCAATCATCCAGAAAATCGTCATCAACGAGTAAAATCCCCAGGAGTAGATGTGCTGAAAACGGTGCCACCAGTAACGCGGCTTGAGCGGGCTGAAGCGCATGAAAGGGTGCATGTCGATGTCCTCGTCCAAGCCGTCGACGTTGGTGAAGGTGTGGTGCAGCACGTTGTGCTGAATCTTCCAAATGGCGGCATTGCCTCCCACCAAATCCAGCACCCTGCCGACCCAAAGATTTACCCACTTCTTGTCGCTGTACGCGTCGTGGTTGGCGTCGTGCATTACGTTGAGTCCGATTCCAGCCAGACCGAAGCCCATGGCCAATTCCGCCACCCAAAACTCCCATCCGTTGCCGGTTGCGCCCCACGTAATCAGAGCCCAAGGCACGAAGTAAAGCGCAATCATCATGCTTGTCTTCACGTGCAACCTCCAATCGCCTTTTCTGCTGAGGTTCTTTTCCTGAAAGTAAGCGTCGACCCTTGCGCGCAACGTTTTGGTGAAGTCGGTGGTGTCCCGGCTGTAGCGAATGGCAGGTATTTGCATTCAGCCAAATTACCTCTTTAAATGGGCTTAAGGTCCCGTCGGGAGTACAGGATGCCCACAGAGTTCTTCACATTACCCAAACGGCGACTTAGGCTTCGGAATCTTCCGAACGCGAAGGCTCTTGGGCGTCACCTCGAGGTACTCGTCGTCGTTGATGAACTCCATGAATTCCTCCAGCGAAAGCTTCTTCGCCGGTGCGATTCGCAGCCCTTTGTCGGCCCCTGACGCACGCATGTTCGTGAGCTTCTTTCCTTTGATGAGGTTGAGTTCCATGTCCGTGTCGCGCGACGACTCACCCACCACTTGGCCTGCGTAAATGTCGTCTCCCGGATCGATGAAAAAGATGCCGCGGTCTTGGAGCCGGTCGATTTCGTAGGCACGTGCCTGTCCCGTTTCCATGCTGACCAGCGAGCCGGAGCTGCGCGTGGCCAAATCCCCGGCAAAGGGCTCGTACCCGTCAAAGCGGTGTGTCATCACAGCTTCGCCTGCAGTGGCGGTCAGGATTTGGTTCCGCAGGCCAATCAAGCCTCGCGAGGGGATGCGGAATTCCAAGTGCTGGAGGTCGCCTTTGGCTTCCATGACCTGGAGCATGCCCTTGCGCATCATGACGAGCTCCGTGGCTTTTCCGGCGGTGGCCTCCGGCACGTCGATGACCAAGTGCTCGAAGGGCTCGTGCGTCGCACCTTCGACTTCTTTGAAGAGCACTTGGGGCTTGCCGATCTGAAGTTCGTAGCCCTCTCGACGCATCGTTTCAATGAGCACGCTCAAATGAAGGATGCCACGGCCGTACACGTTCCATTTGTCCTCGCTGTCGGTGGCTTCGACCCGCAGTGCGAGGTTCTTCTGGAGCTCCGCGTCAAGGCGCTCCCGGATGTGGCGACTTGTCAAGAAATCGCCGTCTTTTCCGAGAAAGGGGGAGGTGTTGATGGTGAACAGCAGGCTCATGGTTGGCTCGTCCACGGCGATGCGTTCCATCGCTTCAGGGGCTTCGAGGTCGGCGACAGTGTCTCCAATCTCAAATCCGTCCATTCCTGTGATGGCGCACAAGTCGCCGCTTTGAACGTGATCCACCTGCTCTTTGCCAAGGCCTGAGAACACATACAGTTCTTTTGCTCGGACCTTTTTGTTGCCTTCTGCAGTGCACAAGGTGTAGTCCTTGTTGGCGTGCAAGTCGCCGCGGTAAAGGCGGCCAATGGCAATTCGTCCAGTGTACTTGCTGTAGTCGAGGGACGTGATTTGGAGTTGGGGTGTTCCCTCGACGTAAGGCGCTTCGGGAACGTGCTCGAGGATCACGTCGAGCAGGTAGCTGACGTCGGAGGCAGGAGCCTTCCAATCCTCTGCCATCCAGCCGTTTTTGGCCGACCCGTAGACGGTCGGAAAGTCGAGTTGTTCCTCGGTCGCATCCAGGTTGAACATCAAGTCAAAGACCTGCTCTTGCACCAAATCCGGCGTGCAGTTTTCCTTGTCCACCTTGTTCACCACCACAATCGGCTTCAAGCCGAGCTCAATGGCCTTGCTCAGCACAAACCGCGTCTGCGGCATTGGCCCCTCAAAAGCATCCACAAGCAACAGGACCGCGTCCGCCATCTTCAGCACCCGCTCAACTTCGCCGCCGAAGTCGGCGTGGCCCGGGGTGTCAATGAGGTTGATTTTGATTCCCTTCCAAGTGGCACTGACGTTCTTGGCGAGGATGGTGATGCCGCGCTCGCGCTCGAGGTCATTGTTGTCGAGGATAAGTTCCCCGGTGTCTTTGCGGTCGTCGACGACGTTGCACTGGTGAATGATCTTGTCGACGAGGGTGGTTTTCCCGTGGTCGACGTGGGCGATGATGGCTACGTTTCGGATTCCGCTCATGAGGGGTGGTTTTGCGGGCGCAAAGGTCGTTCATCCCTTCGCAGCAGAGCCCATCGTTGTGGCATTAATTTTATCCTTGCCCGTTTGCATGTCATTCAGTCCACGCTTCCATCCCCTGACGGCTTGTGTTCTTGCGTTCCATGTTCTGCTGCCTTCCTTTGTGAGTTGCGTATGGAGGTCTTTCTCGCCCAGCGCGGCCGACGTGAATTCGGACGGCACGTGGCGTGTGGCCGCCATTTCGTACACCGTCGACGCGCTAGGCGAGCAAGCATGCCGGGGCCGTTTCCCCGACATGCCGCTCTCACCAAAAAACGCCACGCGCTAACCTGTTCAGGCGTCCCAGATCAGACCGGCACAGGCGTGTCGAGTTGCGCAAGCGAAGCTGCAATCTCTGCGTCGCTCAGTTCGTGGTGCTGCAGCTCCCCACGCAAGTACGTTTCGTAGGCGCCCAAGTCGAAGTGGCCGTGACCGCACAAGTGGGTCAAAATCACGTCGTCCTTGCCCTCTTTTTTGCAACGTTCCGCCTCGGCAAAGGCCGTCGCTAGGGCGTGGCACGTCTCCGGCGCGGGCAGGATGCCTTCGCACCGAGCAAACGTGACGCCGGCCTCGAAGCACTCGAGCTGACTGTGCGCCCGGGCCTCAATCAAGTTGTCCTTGAGCAATTGGCTGACGACCACGCCGGCGCCGTGATAGCGCAGCCCGCCCGCGTGGATGGGGGCAGGGACGAAGTTGTGCCCGAGGGTGTACATGGGCAGGAGCGGGGTCATGCCCACGGTGTCGCCAAAGTCGTACCGGAACTGCCCGCGCGTGAGTTTGGGGCACGAGGTCGGTTCGCTCGCGATGCATCGGATGTTGGAGCCTTCGGTCAAGTTCTTGCCCAAGAAGGGGAACGAGAGCCCGGCGAAGTTGGAGCCGCCGCCAAACGGCGCAATCACCACGTCCGGCATTTCCCCGGCCTTTTCCATCTGCTTCACGGCCTCCTGGCCGACCACGGTTTGGTGCAACAAGACGTGGTTCAAAACAGAACCGAGCGCGTATTTGGCGTCCGGATCTTGCGCGGCCACTTCCACGGCCTCGCTGATGGCGATGCCAAGGCTTCCCGGGGAATTGGGGTCCGCCGCCAAGATACCTAGACCGGCTTGGGTGCGGTTGGTGGGAGAAGCGTGGACGGTGGCGCCGTACGTGTTCATGAGGGTCTTGCGGTACGGCTTTTGGTTGTAGGACAACTTCACCATGAACACTTCGCATTCCAGTCCAAACTGCGCACAGGCAAACGACAAGGCCGAGCCCCACTGGCCCGCCCCGGTTTCTGTCACAATCTTTTTCGTGCCCTCCATCTTGTTGTAATAGGCCTGGGCCAGTGCCGTGTTGGGCTTGTGCGACCCGCTGGGGCTCACGCCTTCGTACTTGTAGTCAATCCGGGCCGGCGTGTCAAGGTGCTTTTCGAGATCGTGTGCGCGAAAGAGCGG
>JBDQOS010000099.1:0-11618 GCA_040261075.1 Flavobacteriales bacterium | reverse complement strand
ACTCTTCGCTGGTCGAGCACGTCAATGGAGCCCTGTACATGCTGACCGACATCGACGCGCCGCGGTACCGCCTCGGGGGCGCCATCATGACCCAGCGTCCGGATTTCGCGCGCGTCGCGCTTCCCGCGGTCGGCGTCATGGACATGCTTCGGTACCACAAGTTCACGATCGGGTGGGGGTGGATTCCAGAGTACGGATGCGCGGACAGTTCCAAGGCCGACTTTGACAACCTCCACGGCTACTCGCCGGTGCACAACCTGCGCGACGGCGTGACGTACCCCAGCACCATGGTCACCACGGCGGACCACGACGACCGCGTGGTGCCGGCGCACAGCTTCAAGTTTGGGGCACGTCTTCAGGCAGCGCACCGCGGACCACGTCCGGTGCTGCTCCGCGTCGAGACCAACGCAGGTCACGGTGCGGGCAAGCCCATCGGGAAGGTGCTCGACGAGCAAGCTGACAAATGGGCCTTTGTGTTGAACGAGCTTGACGCCCTTAAGCCATGATTCAGGGACGTCGCATCGGGGTGTTTGCCGCCATGAGCCTGGACGGGTATTTGGCGGGCAAGGACGACAACTTGGACTTTTTGTCCGGGGTCCAGGACCCCGAAGAGGATTACGGTTACGGCGCGTTTTCGAATCGCGTGGTCGGATACCTGGTGGGGCGCCGAACCTACGAGGTGGTCAAAGAGCTCTGCGACGGGGAATTCCCTCACGTGGGCCGTTGGCCCATCTTCGTCGTGACCCACAGAGCTTCATCCATGCCCGCTACGGAAGGGGTGGAGTTTGGGACGTTGGACGAGTTGCCCGCTTGGCTCGGGCAGCGCGTGGCGCCGACCGAAGGAGACGAGGTGGTGTGGTGCGACGGCGGGGGACAGGTCATTTCAGCGCTTTCGGAGCACATCGACGAGTGGACGTTGTCTGTCGTGCCTGAGTTGCTGGGCGACGGAATTCGGCTCTTCCCGGGCGGGCGTCCGCCAGTGGCGTTGACCTGCTCCGGCGCGATGTCGTACAGCCGGGGTCTGGTCCAAATGCGTTACGTCAAGGCGCAGGGCTGACTTCAAGCCACCCTGCAAGGTTCCAGAAGTTGAATTCGTCCTCCGTCCAGACCTGGGCGCCCGGGACCGCCACTTCGAGTGTGTGCTGACCGGCGGCAAGTTGCCCCAGTTCAATCCTTCGGGGCACGACTTGGTCGCCCGGGCACCAGTTGGAGCGGCTCAAGTCGGAGGAAGCGACGCGTTCTTCCAGCGTGTCTCCTCGGTACATGTAGGTCGAAGGCCAAAACCCGCTCGTCGGGTTGAATCGCCGCATCGCTGCACAATCGTCGCGCCAGGGCGTCCAGGCCTCCACAGTGTCTCCGTCCACGAGCAAGAGGTGCGGCTGCTTGGTGAATTCGTCGCCGCCGCTGTGGCCGCCGTGGCCGGTCGTCAAGAATAGGAGGTCGGCCTGTCCGGGGCGGGCGAGGGTGAAGTTCACGCGGAGCGCCGAGTCGGGGAGCTGGGTGAACGGCCGCTGGTCGTGGGCGAGCTTGGTGGTGTTGAAGAGCGGGGTGACGTCATGTTGTGGGCCCCAGTCGCAGGGCAGGGGGCTTTCGTCCACGACAAGCTCGGCCGACAGCGCGTAGCCCTCGGCCGTCCAGGTGTCGATGTACGCCCCGACCCACAAGGTGTCGACGGCGCCGAGCCACGGTTGAAGGCCCGAGAGGTCGGCACGCCATTGCGCGCTGTCGGCCCAGGCGGCCACGGCTTCCGGCCTGTAATCTTCGGCGCGTTCCGTGTGGCTGAAGTGCCCCACCCCAAACGGGGTGATGAAGCGCATCAGCTCCAGCGCGGGCATGCGCGTTCCTTCCTTTTCGATGCCGGCAAACCGCGTCGTGTCCGCGTCCCCGCCATCCTGCATGCGCTCGAGAAAATCCCGACCCGCCTCGTCGGCAAAGGCAAACACGGCGCCGCTCTTGTCCCAGGGGTCGCCGGCCGACGTCACCGTGACGTCCAGCCACACGTCGCACCGACGCTCTCGGGACGGAACAACCACGGGCTTAAGAAGGATGCGTCCCGCATCCAACCGGTACGTCCCATCCTCTCGCGGCACGGAGTCCACCGGCACGGACGGGTCAAACGCAACCGAAGCTCCACGCCAAATCGGCACGCGGAACGACCCCCGTTCAGGCGCGTCCGAAGAAGAGGAGCACGCGCCCAACAGAATGGCAAACAGAACGACGAGAGAGGGAAGGCATAGGCGGTTCATGCCGCCAAGTTCGGCCACCTTTCGCCCCCGGCGAAAAGCAATTTTGGGAAGAGCGTCGTAGGGGGTGGTGCCCAAGCACAATCAAATCGCAAAATGCCTCCTGTGGAATAAGGAGTTTCACTCCTCCGAATTCAGGCGTACTTTTGCGCGCTCATTCGAACCCCTGACTTTTGACCCTAATCCTCAACCTTCCTTTTTTGGAGCCTACGCCATCGGCGGCAGAGGTCAACGTCTTGGTTCCTTTGTCGCTGAGTTTGTTTGGGTTTCTTGGGTATTGGTGGGCGCATTACAGCCCGGTCCTCCAAGCGTGGTTCGACGCGCGTTGGTCCGGAGACGACGGCAAGGTGAAGCGCGTGTTCACGCTGAAGCTGTGGGGATTCATCACCATGGGCGTCATCCCCGCGGCGGTGCTAAACGGGGCGTTGGGATGGTCGTTGGCGGATTTGGGAGTGAAGTGGCCTGTGCTTGCATCGTTGGAGTTGTGGTTGTGGTGGGCTGCTTTGCTCGGTTCCACAATCATCCTGTCGATGGTTGCAGGAAAGGAGGGCGCGAAAAACTACCCCCAAATTCGCGCCAAGGAGTGGTCCTTATCCACGATGGTGTGGAGCGGGGCGGGGTGGACACTCTATTTGTCGGCCTACGAGTTCATGTTCCGTGGTTTTTTGATCTTTCCTGTGGCTTCGGTGATTGGGGTGTGGCCCGCTGTGGCCATCAGTACCCTGTTGTATTCGGTGACCCATTTCCACAAGGGGAAGGGAGAAACGCTTTGGTGTTTGCCGGTGGGCGTCATGACGTGCTGGATGACGCTGGAGACGGGAAGCTTGTTCCACACGACTGTGGGGCACATTGCGGTGTCGTGGTTCAATACGGCCTACCACGTTCGACGAAATCCCGACATGCAATGGGTTGGGTGGATTAAGCATTGACAGTGCGTCGATGCCAGAGTGGCGCAAGTGACCTCCGTCTGTAACCTTCATCACGGGGCCTTCTCGTGTCTTCTCCAACCTTTGTCCCAAACCTCAGAACGCATGGCTGGAACTTCATTCAAAGACTTGGTGGCAGGAGACGTGCCGGTGTTGGTGGACGTGTTTGCCGATTGGTGTGGCCCTTGCAAAGCGATGGCCCCAGAACTTCAGGCGCTTTCGTCCAGCGTGGGCGACCAAGCCAAAATCCTCAAGGTCAACATCGACCGCAACCAGCCGCTCGCCCAAGCGTACGGCATCCGGAGCGTGCCGACCTTGATGATTTTCAAGCAAGGCGAAATGGTGTGGAAGGCGGCAGGCTACCATTCGGAAGCCCAAATGAAGCAGGCCCTCGCACCCTTCATGAACTGATTCGGGCACGCCGTTTCGCTCGGGTCAATTGAAGCGCGTATTTTTGGTGCATGATTCGGCAAAACTTGTGTGCTTTAGGGGTTCTCGTACCTAGCTTGGTCATGGCGCAAGTTGACACGCTGTGGATTGTGCCTGGGGGAGTGTCTTTGGGAGGAGACACCCTCGCTGCATTGCGCTTTTGTTCCACGGAGGAATTTCAACCAAGCAACGAGACGATTCACGGCGACTGGACCTCCACGGTCTTTGTGAACCTGGATTCGGCGGCGCATTCATTGATGATTGACGTAGAGGACTGGGGTCCTGTGACCGTCCTTGCGGGCGACACAGTGGCGGTCGCCCCCGGAGAATTGGGTGAAGCCACGCATCGCGTTTGGAGTGCCTCTCAACGAGGAAAGACGTTGGGCCTCGCCACACTTTGGCGCTCTGGCTACGACGATCACGTGCATTTCGAGTGGAACTTGAACGAGTGGGATCCGGCAGCGACGTGGACAGCCGCTTCGGGGGAGATTGTGTCAGAAGACGATCCTTACGTTCCTCGTCAATTCACCATCAACGATCGGAATTACCCCAACACCCTGCTCGACTCTTCGAGTTACGTGCAAACTTCCGTTGGCGTTCCAGTGTACATCTCCATCGTCAACCAAGGACGCATGGATCAGGTGTTGCATTTTCACGGCTACCACGTTAAAGTGTTGCAATCGAGCGCTCACGAGAACCGCGTGGGGTGGACGAAAGACACGGTTCCTGTCAAGCAGGGAGAATGCGTCGTGGTGGAACTCAACCCCAACCAACCCGGCGAGTATCCGGTTCATGCCCACAACTTGGTGGCCGTCACCAACGCTGGGTTTTATCCCGGGGGCATGATCACTTACCTGAACGTCGCGCCATGAACAGCATGTCAGATTTGATTTCACGGTGGACCCTTGCGCTGGGCTTGCTGACATTCCTTGGCTTCCAAACGCAAGCCCAAATGGCGCCTCCTCAGCTGTTTTCTGAAATGGACGGGCTTCATTTTTTGGAAGACGGAAGTGCGGTGCCGTTTTGGGGCTACGGTTGGGTTGCTGACGGGTTCATTTCGTTGCCGGGACCGTTGCTGGAATACGCTGAAGGGCAGGAGGTGAATTTGGCCTTCACGAACCCAAGTCCGGAGAGCCACACGATTCACTTGCATGGACTGGACGTCGATCAGGCCAACGACGGTGTTCCGAGCACGTCGTTTTACGTGGCGACAGGAGAGTCCACGGACTATGAATTTACGGCGACGCACACCGGCACGTACCTCTACCACTGCCACGTGACGACGACCCTTCACCTTACCATGGGGATGTACGGCATGATCCTCGTCACCCGCCTAGACGGTTCGCTCTTCGAGGGAGGTCCTGCGGTGACCCAAAACGTGCCCTGGCTCTTCAGCGACCTCGAAGTGGCAACCAACTTGGATCCGGTTGGAAGCTTCCCGTTTCACGACATGCGTCCGGACGTGTTCATGGTCAACGGAAAGGCGGGCAGCCAGTTGGCAGAGGAGGTCGTGTATGCTTCGGCAGAGGAGCCCACGGCTTTGCGTTTGGGTTCGATGGCCTACAGCAAAATCACATGTCACTTTCCGGAAGGCTTGAATGCGGAACTGTGGATGAGCGACGGCCGCGAAGTGCCGGTCGAAGTCTTGGACAGTCTGGAGATTTATCCCGGAGAACGATTTACGGTGCTCGTTCAGCCTGAGGTCGGGTACGACGGCGGCGTGACGGCCGCATTTGAGCACATGGTAGACGGCTATGAAGAGGCGGAGGAGTTTCTTCAAATCCGCGAGGAATCGCTGCATCCCAGCCAAGTGGCGAGTCTTGACGTGCCAACCTGGTATCCCAACCCGGCAAGCCACAACATCCAGGTGACTGAGTCAACCGGAAGGCTTGTTCGCGTTTGGTCTTCGGTGGGCGAACTGGTCTTCGAAGGGCAAGTTCCGGCCAGCGGATTGGATGTGGTCTCATGGAACAACGGTCTGTACCTCGCGCAAGTCGAGGGACGGGACGTCACGCGGTTCGTGGTGGCGCACGGGATTCGGTAACCTCGGTCACGTGGTTTGGTCACTGGAGGAGCGGAACGCTTGAAGCCGACTCCTCAACTTTGAGGTCAAATCAAAAGCACATGTTTTTCTTTCAATCAGCCACCGACTGCTCAGCACGAGACGTGAAGAACGCACAGTCCGACCCCAACGCGGTCATCGTCGATTGCCGCACGCATTCGGAAGCCAGCGCAGGCAGCGTCAAAGGCGCGCACGTGAAGGACTGGCTCGGAGGTGAGCTGCATCAAGCCATTTTGTCGTGGGACAAAAGCAAGAAGTACTACCTGTTTTGCCGCAGCGGCAACCGCAGCGGTCAGGCCACGAAATTCATGCGGTCGCACGGGTTCGAAAACGTGTACAACGCAGGCTCCATCAGCAACCTCGTCGGCCTTTAAGGTGCCGAGGTGAGTTCATTCAACCGTTCCACCATGGTCTGGAATTCGGCCTCGTCAAACAGCCTCGTGAGCATCGCGATGTTTCCTTGACGGTCGACCACCACATTTCGTGTGACGCCTGATTTTTTGGCGGCAATGGAATGAAACACGGCCCCGGCGTCGTCCGGACACATGGGGTAGGTGACGCGCATTTGTTCTGCAAATGCGCGCACTTGCGTTTGGGGCTCGTCGTAATCGACGCCGAGCAACACGAATCCCCCTTCGCGGTCCTTGTAGGCTTGCCAAACTTCCGACTCCAAGTGCGGCATCTCGGCCCGGCAAACGCTGCACCAGGATGCGGTGAATTGCAGGACGTACGGCGTGCCCATCAAGGACTCCCTCGAGTATTCGGTTCCGTCGAGGTCCGTCAAGGTGAAGTCGGGCACGGCGTCGCCCACGCTCACCACGAACCCTCGGGCGTCAGGCGTGGTGGTTTGGCCAAGGGTCGAAAAGGGCAGGAGCGAAAGAGCCGCGATGAGGATTCGGTGGGTCATGCCGCCAAGTTCGGACATCCTCAGCGACGGAAGGTCTTCTTCACGTCGATTTGCCGTCCCGAGCGAAATTCCCAAAGCCCAAATCCCTGAGGCACCTCAAGCGATTCGCCCGCTTCAAGCTTTCGTTCCAGAACGCGACGGCCTGAAACGTCGTGCATCGTGACCTCCATAGGGCAGTCGGCCGCATTCACCCAGAATCCGTGCATCAAGCAGACCAGGCTGTTTGAGTCGGGGACGTGGACGGCAGCCGTGGCATAACGTTGAGACGCAAACAGCGCGTTGCTCATTTCCAACTCGAGAAAGTTGGCGTCGAGCGCCACGTCCGTCATCAACTCCATGGAACCCGCGTCTACGGAAAGAATTCGAGGCGAAATCCCCGTGCCCTGATAGTAGTGCAGGATGTAGATTCGGTTGAGCTGGTCAAACACCGTTCCGTCCGGCGTGTAGCTGTTGACTTGGGGAAGGGCCAATTCGGACGTCATCTCGCCTGTGTTGGGGTCCACAGACACCAACTCCATGTCGGCGCCGCCGTTTCCGTCCAATGAGGCGAGCAATCCCAAGAGCTGCCCGTCCACAATGTTGAATTCCAATTCGCTGAGGTTTTGGTTCGAAAGCAAGTCAGGCTGGACGTCTGACACGACGGATTGAGCCTCGCAATCCACGGCGACCAACCGCCCGGATCCTTGGTTGTCGATTCCCCAAATGAAGAAGCGATGCGTGTCGCTGTCAAAACACGATGCCCCTGCGACCACGCCTTCGAGCCAAGGCAACTCCAGCACGGACGTCAAGACTGCCGTCCCGGGTGCAGGATCGATGGACACCACTCGCGTCGCCCAGTTGTTGATTTCCCAGTAGCCGTTGCCGTCGCCCCAATCCACCCACGTGCTGTCCAGTCCGTACCCCTGCAAGCCGTAAAAAACATCCGCCTGCATGTCGTGGTGGATGCTGTGCAAGGTGCCTTCAAACGAAGTCGCGAAGGGTGGCGCCTCGCCATCCACCGGATGTTCCATCCATTGCAAGCCACCTAGGCTGCCGGAGGGCACGCCGAGAAACACGTAGTTGTCCTCCGCATGGTTGTACGTGGAAGACCCGAGGCCAAACGCCTCCGCGTACTCCAATGTGTCGGCCCAGACCCAGGTGTCGCTCAGGACGTCGTACCCGGCGAGGTAAAGCCCCTCTTGCCAGGGAATGACGTTTTGTTGGAGGCCGTAGGTGATTTGGCCCAACGCGGCCGCAGGGACCAAGAGCACTGCAGCCAAAGCAAAGCAGGAAGTGGCTGGAAATTTCACAAGCTTGATTTTTGAAAGAACCACAGGAGGCCTTGAAAAGTTGACGGGCTTTTTCTTGAGGCCTACCTTGAACCCATGCATTCTCTATCACACATGAGCGCTGTTCTGGGCGGATTGCTTTTTGCTTCAACCTTTTCAGCCCAATCCACGGTGACATTTCACGCCGACATCGCGTCCCTCATCTACGCCGAATGCACCGAGTGCCACCGCGCAGGTGAAATCGGCCCCATGCCGTTCACGACCTACGCGGAAGTGGCGGCGTACGGTGAGTTCATTGAGTACGTCACGGCCACCAACTACATGCCGCCCTGGACGCCCGACCACAACTACAGCACCCTTCGTGGAGAACGGTTCCTCACCGACGACCAAAAGGCCCTGATCAGCGCGTGGGTCGCCGACGGAATGCCGGAAGGGGACCCTGCCGACAACCCCGGGCTTCCCAATTTCCCCGAGGGAAGTCAGATCGGCGAGCCCGACCTCGTCCTGAGCATGCCCGAGCCTTTCACGCATCAGGGCAACATGGTGGACCAATACCAAGTGTTTGTCATCCCCACGGGCTTCACGGAGCCGACCGAAATCGCGGCTGTGGAAGTGCGTCCTGGAAACAACGCTGTCGACCACCACGCGCTCATCGGGTACACGGACAACCCCTCGGTGATTGCCCAAGCGCTTGCGATGGACGCCGCAGACCCCAACCCAGGGTACGAGAGCTTCGGTGACTACGGGGTGGACGTCGATCAGTTCTTGTTTGGAGGGTGGGTTCCGGGCACGCCACCCCTGGAATTTCCTCCCACGTTGGGTCACGTGGCTCAGCCGGGGAGCCACCTTTTGCTGCAAATGCACTACGGCCCTTCTCCCGTCGACGAAGTAGACCAAACCGAGATCAACCTGTTTTTCGCAGAAGCGCCCATCCAGCGTGAGGTCGAGACCTTCATCATGGGGCCCCAGTACCTCGACAGTCCCTTTTTCATCCCAGCAAACCAAGTCAGCACGTTCCACGCCGAGGTGGAGGTCGGGGAAGACTTCAGCCTCATCTCCGTGACGCCCCACTGCCATCTGCTTGGACAGTCGTGGGAGGTGTTCGCGCGTAGCACGGACCTGCAAGACACCATACCTCTTATTTCCATTCCCGAGTGGGACTTCAATTGGCAAGGCGTGTTCACGTTCCCGCAGCTGTTGAAGATCCCCGCAGGATACGTTTTGGAGGCGTTCTGCACCTACGACAACACCAGCGACAACCCCTTCAATCCAAGCGATCCACCCCAAAACATGACCTGGGGCGACTTCACCACGGACGAGATGTTTGTGATGTTCCTGCAAGGCGTGCCGTACGAAGAGGGGGACGAGAACCTCACTTTGTCAAGCACGGACGAAAACACGATGGTCGTCTACCAGCACGACAACTTGTTTCCGGCGTGGCCCAACCCGGCGACCACGGAGCAGGTCAAGGTGGGGTTCCACCTCCGGCAACCCGCCGAGGTCAGCTTGACCCTGCACGACCTTCACGGACGCGAAGTGAGGACGTGGATCGACGGACAGTCGATGCCGAGCGGCAGGCACCTCGAGGCCTACGACGTTTCTGGCCTTCCGGCTGGCACCTACATCTACCAACTCAGTACCTCCACGGGCACGGCACGGAGTGCGAAGCTTCAACTTTTGGGGCTTTGATCGCCTCAAGTTTGGACATGAAAAAAGGCGCCTGAGGGCGCCTTTTCTTTCAGTGAAAGGGATGAATCACTGGAAATTCCACGTGTAGTTGCCTCCGCACATCGTTTCGATGGTCGTGTCGCGCTCCGTGCAGAGCGTGATGAGCGGCAAGTCGGCTTTGATGAGGTAAGAACCCTCGTCGAGTTCGATCACCACAGAGTCGCCAGCCACGCCTTCGATGAAGGTGGCGCCCAAGTCTTCGGCAATCACGTCGCCGTCCACAACGATGTCCGGCGTGCACGCCGTGTAGTTGTAAACCGTCAAGGTGGCTTTGTTGCCTTCGTCGCATGCGAGCGGCTCTTCGCAACCGGTGAAGGCTGCAGCTGCGGCCACGAGGCCGAGCAGGTAGGTTACTTTTTTCATGTCAACAGGTTGTTGTGACGGCGAAGGTAGGCTAAAACCTAAGGATGTGATTTGTACTTTCCGTGGCATGAAGGAGAGGAGAGACGGGCTTTGCCGCATTGTGCTCGATTGCCCCGACCGTCGTGGCGTGGTGTCGCGAGTCAGCACTCGGCTTGCCGAATTGGGCGCGACGATTTTGGATGCGCATCAACATTCCGACGGCGATTCGGGGCATTTTTTCATGCGCTACGAGATTGCCCCGGATGCCGGATTCGAAGACCTCGGACAATGGGGTGTGCCTTACCTGCAGGATGGGTTGTCTGAATTGACGAGCGAATTGTCCTTGGCCATGCGCGTGACCTCGGCTTCACGCAGGCCCAAGGTGGCCTTGCTGGCTACCAAAGCGCCGCACTGCCTCGTGGACGTGCTGCAACGATGGCGAAGCGAAGAGCTGCATTGCGACATCGTCTGTGTGATCGCGAATCACCCTGAAATGGGAGAGTATGCGGGATGGTACGGCGTGCCGTTTCACCACGTGGACTTCGTTTCTCAACCCAAGGCCCAGGCTTTTGCCGAAATCGACTCCCTGCTCGACAAGCACCACGTTGAATTGACCGTGCTTGCTCGGTTTATGCAAATCGTTCCGCAGGACCTCATCGACAAACACCGCGGCCGGATGATCAACATCCACCACAGTTTCCTGCCGAGTTTTGTGGGTGCACGGCCTTACGACCAGGCCTACCAACGGGGCGTCAAGCTCATTGGGGCGACTTGCCACTACGTCACGGCAGACTTGGACGAGGGCCCCATCGTCGAACAAGAGGTCATTCGTGTGTCTCACACCGACGACCCCATGGACCTGCGTCGAAAGGGACGCATGTGCGAAAGAGAGGCGCTCGCTCGTGGCTTACGCTTGCACCTTGAAGACCGCGTCTTCATTCACGGGAACAAGACCGTGGTCTTCTCGGAATGACCAGGGTTTGGTGCGAAGCAGTTTAGAAATTGTCCCCGTCGACCATGCGGCCGAGGGTGCCGAGCACGGAGCCTTCGCCTTTGGATTTGCCTTGCACCGAAGGAGCGTTGCGGAGAATGCGGTCGGCCAAACGGCTGAACGGGAGCGTCTGCAAATACACGGTCCCCGTCCCGCGCAGGGTGGCCAAGAACAACCCTTCCCCGCCAAAGAACATCGATTTCAGCCCACCTGCCGCTTCGATGTCGTAGTCGATTCCTGTTGAGAAGGCCACGATGCATCCGGTGTCCACCCGCAGCGTTTCGTTGTTCAGGTGGCGCTCCACCACGGTTCCGCCAGCGTGAAGAAAGGCCAGGCCGTCGCCTTGGAGTTTCTGAAGAATGAATCCTTCGCCTCCGAAGAAGCCTGCGCCAAGTCGCTTGTTGAAGGCGATGGAGACTTTCGTTCCTTTTGCGGCGCAGAGGAAGGCGTCTTTTTGGCACATTAGGGTCCCACCACGTTGGCTCAAATCCACAGGCATGATTTTGCCCGGGTAGGGAGAGGCAAACGCCACGCGACGTTTCTGTACACCCCGGTTGGTGAAATGCGTCATGAACAACGACTCGCCCGTGAGCAGGCGCTTGCCTGCGGACATCAGGCCGCCGAGAATCCCTGTGCTCGCTTCGGAGCCGTCGCCCATGCGCGCCTCAAATTCAATGTCGGACTCCATCCAATTCATTGCGCCGGCTTCTGCGACGACGGTT
>JBDQOS010000098.1:0-6654 GCA_040261075.1 Flavobacteriales bacterium | reverse complement strand
TTCCTGAATTGCACTTGCTCCGAGACGCCGACTTTCAATGGTCCTCCAACGCACGCGGACTGGGAGGGCAGGTCAACCTTCCGCGGTGGACCTGGGGCGAACTGGAGCTCGATTCGACTCACGTGACCTTGAATGGCGACCAGGCCAACCTGTTTGCCAACCTCGTCGCCGAGACTGCAAACGAGGCCCAGGGCGTGCCCCAACTTTGGGCCCTCGACCTGCACGCCGACACCGGCTGGTACGCCAACTTGGCGGTGGGGTTGAACGAGGGAAAGACGGTCGAGTGGGCCCTGGAAGCCTTGCCAGGAGAGTCCCTGGGAACGCCGTGGACGTGGACGCTGCACAGCGGCTCGTTGCCCTTGGGTTCAGAAACGTTTGAGTTGGCTGAAACTCCGCTTGTTTGGACGTCCCCTGTTGCTCGCCCCCTGCCGCCCTCTTGGAAGCTCGAAAGCAAGCTTGGGTCCGTGGTTTTCCAATCTCAAGAACAAGCCAACGGCGTTCAAGCCTTGACGTTTCTCGGCCACTTCAATGACCTCTCCTCGGTCGCACGAAACCTGCACCGGGACCTGCATGTGGGGCAAGTCGTTGCCTCGGGTGCCGTTGAATGGAATCCCCACGGAACCCGAGACGTGCTTGCTTCTCTGCAGTGCACGGCAACGGGCCTTGCCTTTGACGCGTTCGCATTCCCACGCGCCGACCTGTCTCTTGCCTGGCGCAAAGGGCTGGTGTTTGTAGAACTGGGGGCGCGCAATGCCGAAACGCAAACCTCGCTCGCAGCAGACGGGGCCTTTCAGGTCAGTTCCATGGCCTTTCCCCGCATGAAATTGGACCTTTCCAACCTCCCGGTCGAATGGTTTTCAACGTGGGTGGACTCCACCACGGCAGTGCTTGAAGGGCGAATGAACGCTGCCATCCAAGTGGCAGGGAAATGGTCCAACCCCCGAATTCAGGGCACGGGCAACTTGGACACCTTGACGGCATTCGTGCCGAGCTTGGGCACGTCGTTCAGCGGCCGTGGCGGGTTTCAACTCAACCGCGACGAATTGGTCCTGAACAACTTTGTGGTGGCCGACGAGCAGGGGTTGCAGGCTCCGGTATTTGGTGCGCTGCTTCACGACGGTTTTGAAGATTGGAACTTGGACGTCAGCGTCATGGAGGCCCCGGTTGGAATGAAAATCATGGACTTGCCAGCCACGCCGAATGCCCCGGTGTTTGGCTCGCTTTACGGGGGCGGCACCTTGGACGTATTCTATTGGAACGACCAAATCACCCTCACCGGCGACGTCGTGGCCGACGCCCCCTCCGATTTCAAAATCTCCTTGGTCACGGAAGAAGACAACGGTTGGGGGGAGTTGGTCCAATTCACAACGCCCCAAATCGCGGGAGTGGATTCCACGGAGAAGCCGAGCTCGGACGCCGCCACCCCCGAGCTTGGTGTGGTGCTGGATTTGGACATTGAAGCCCGCCCCGGAGCGCGCGTCACGTTGGTGATTGACGAGGAAAACAACGCCAACATCGTGGGCTACACCGAGGGCAACATCAAACTCGTCCTCGAAGACTGGGATCGAATGACGTTGCAGGGCCAGTTGGAAGTGGTCGAAGGCCAGTACGACTTTGCGCTCGGGTCGTTCTTGCGCAAGACGTTTGAGGCGCGTCCAGGCGCCGTCCTCAGGTGGGACGGCGACCCCTACCAAGGGGAAATGGCGCTCGACGCGGTGTACCGAACTCGGGCCAACGTGCAGCCCCTGCTCGGGTCGGCAAGCAATTCGGGCATGCGGAACGAAAACATCGACGTCGTGCTTCACTTGAATGGGCCCATGCTTCAGCCCAACATCGCGTTTGACTTGGAAGCTCCAAGGGCCGACCGGCTTGTGCAAGAAGCCCTGGCCAGCGCCATCACCGACGAAAGCGAGCGCACCAACCAAGCCATCGCCTTGCTCAGCTTGCAAGAATTCCTGCCGCAGCAATTCAGCACCTTGGAACTGGGCAGCAACGGGCTCCAAGAATACAGCATCGACATGATCACCTCTTCCCTATCGCGGTTTTTGAGCCGCATCAACGAAGACATTGAAGTCGGAGTGTCGTACGATCCACAAAACGCGCTTTCGACCACGGAATTGACCAGCCAAGACGCTTTGCAATTGGCCTTGAAGGCCTCTTTCCTGGAGGACAAACTGGAGGTGGAAGGTTCGCTCGGTTCCAACGCCGTCAATCAGGACGCCCTGAGCGAAGCGAGGCTGCAAAACGTCCGCGTTTTGTACCATTTGAACGAGGAGAAAGGCGTGCAGCTCACCGGGTTTTCCGAATCCCAAACTTCAGCAACTCAGTCGGCCAACACGACCAGCCAAGGCATAGGCATTCGGTGGCACCGGGCGTTCAATTGGGGATGGCCTTGGCGTCAGGACAAGGAGTCGGATGAGTAAGCCTCGGAAAGTCGAGCTTCCTGGGACTGCAACCAGCAATCAATGAGCCACCCTTTGGCCACTTGCGGGTTGCGGAACACGCGAAAGGGCACGTTTGGCGAAAAAAACATCCAACGAATTCGGTGACGCAAGGCGGTGATTCCCGAGGGCACGACCGCAGCACGGGCCACCACGCCTGTTGCGGCTTCCTCCGTCATCCAATAGGAAAGCACGTCTTGATCGAACACGTCGATGTCCGAAGGAATCACATGAAACACCGTGCCCTCGTGTTCCGGACACAAGGCCTTTCGCTCTTCTTCCACCCGACGTGCTGCCCCCTCGTCCAACAAGTGCCTGGGGTCGTGTTCCACCGTGCACATGCCGTGGCTCCAAATGTACTTGGCCCGCTCGCTTGAACTTGTCATCGCATGATCCACGATCCCAAGATGCGGCACAATCCCCTCCTCGCTTCGCATCGAAGAGGGAACATGTTCACAACACGTTGAGAATTACGGTGTTTGGCGTCTCCCTTGAAACGACCGCCTCAGTCGCAGTAGTAGTCGCTCAAGGAACTTGGCGAGCAAAAATTGAGCGGCGCCGTCAAATCCCCCTCTTGCAAGTGCTGAATCGTCTGCTTGGTGTAGCCCAGCCCGTAGACGCCGAGCGTCGTCCGCGAACCCCAAAGTCCAATGCCTCCCGCAGGAGCACCGTCCGCGTTGGTCACTTCAATGTTCGTCCACGTCGGCCGGTCCTGCACGATGCTGTTGGACGTTTCGTTGACGTCGAGGTAAATGGCCAAATCCTGATTCGCCACTTCCAACACAAAGTCGAAGGCGCGCTCCATTTGGTACTCGGCATCGTACCTGCCCAATTCGCGACGCACTTGGGGATTCGCCACAAGTCGGTTGCTCAATTCGGTGAAAAGCCGCTCGCATTCGAACGACTCGTCGATGGTTTGGGTGCCGTTGAGGTTGGTCACTTCTCGGGTGCCCACAGGAATGGTCACTGTCCGGTCGCGTGCGCTGTCCAGCAAGGTCAATTCGTCGTCGGCGTAGTACTTCTCGACAAAGTGCACCACCAACGATGCGGTGTACAAACTCGCCCCCGGAGAAGTCGTCCACTTGAACGGGAAGTTGGGGTACGTCGCGGTTCCATTCGGGCTCACCGCTGCAAACCCCATCTTGTAGGTCGGCAAGTTGGGCGGCGGTTGGTTGATGGCGCCGACACTGGACTCGACCATGGTGGTTGTCGCCTGGGCTTGCTTGCCGTCGGGAAGGCTGAGTTCAAGGCGGTAAAGCTTGTCGTCTGCCAGCGGCTCCTGCAAGGTGGCGGCGTAGTACAGGCGCTGTTCGGGTCCAAAAAAGGCCCCGGACGTCTCTTTGTTGCTCACCAGCGTGTCGCGAATCACCCATTCCCGTCCCGTGGGCAGTTCGTTTCCGACGATGCCTCCTGAACTCGAAGGAATCAACTCCACCACCCGAGCCTCCACGCTGCCGGCAGGGTACTCCGAACTGTCCGCCACCTGCGCGGCAAGCAGTTGGTTCCCCTCTCCCAGCCACGTTCGGTTGATCTTCACCCACTGCGTGTCGGCTTGCAGCTCGAGCAACCCGTACACCACAGGGAAACTGTCGTACGGCGCCGTCAGGTCGACGTCTGTGCTGCAACTGGACACCGACAGGGCGAACGCCAAGGCCACCCCTCCTCCAATCGCTGCTCCGCGAAAGCGCATCCACGAATTCTTCATGACGCGAAATTACGCCTCCGCTGCTTGATTGGGAAGCGACAACAAAAATGACAGGGTGTCTGCGCCGTCGGCGTAGTCCGACAAGCCCGGACATTGGTTCGCGCCAAAGCCCGCAATGCGCAATCCGCGGCCGGTTAGGAGGTCGTTGAGCTCGCCGTCCGGTCGGGTGGTGACGACTTGGATTTGGTCTTGCTTGGAGTGCAACACATCTGCGACCTCCTTTGCCTCCGAGTAGCGCTCCATGAACAACGTCCCGATGGGAGAAACCAGCCCGGGATCCGCTTTCACCAGGACAAATCCATTCTCAATCATCTCTTCCTTGTTCAGGAGCCAAACCGCCTTGTGGTAGTCGTAATTGTTGGCGTATTTGCCGTGTTGCGCCAAGTGACCCCAAGGCATCCATTGCCGGAAACACCGGTCCAAATCAAACCCCTCCGGCACCCACACCTTGGTCACGCTGCGGCATCCCATGCCGAAGTGGGCGAAGATGTCGTCGCCCAGCCGGGCCAAGTCGTCGTCGGTTTCCGAGCCGTCCAACACCGCCACGGAGGTTCGCGGTCCGCGAAACAAGTGCGGCAAGTGACCGAAGTACGCCTGAAAGTACCTGCCGGCATTGGCCCCACCCGTGGCCACCACGGCGTCGAGGTCGCGCATCAATCCCTCGTGAAACTCGACCGCTTCTCCGACGTACGGCTCCAGCTCCGCCCACTTCGCCACCAGCCATTTGGGGAGCAGTGCATCGTCTTTGGAAAGTTTCACGTGCACCCGGTGCCCGGCAAGCACCGCGCACAGAATGTCGTGCCACCCGACCAACGGCAAATTGCCGGCCAAGATCAAGCCCACCTTGGTTGGCGTGCCGCGATTCGGCAACGCGTACGCATCGAGCCAACGGTTCACTTCCTCAGGGCGAAGCGCATGCCCGTGCGACGACAACGCGAGGTCGACGCTTTCAGAAGTAAACCAGCCGTTGGACGCCAAGGCAAGCCGCTTGATGTCGGCGTCTTGAAGCGCCTCCTCACGAAGCCACGCACCGAGTTGAACAAGAGACGAACGGAGTTTGTTGGCGTTGTACATTTGCTCATCAAAGGTACCTGCCATGGCCATCATGATTACAGACGAATGCATCAATTGCGGTGCATGTGAACCAGAATGCCCCAACAACGCCATCTACGAAGGCGGGGCTACGTGGACGTTTGCCGACGGCACGGGCTTCAAAGGCACCGGCGACCACCCCACGGCGGGGAGCGTCAACGCCGGGGAGGAACACGACGCCGTGAACCCGGACCTGTATTTCATCGTCTCCGACAAGTGCACAGAGTGTGTGGGCTTTCACGACGAACCCCAATGCGCGGCGGTTTGTCCTGTGGATTGCTGCGTCGACGACCCCGACCACCGCGAGTCGGAAGACCAGCTTCTTGCGAAGAAAGCCTTCATGCACTTGTAAGAAATCCGGCGCGTCGCACGTTAGAACTTCCCGTCATGCTTCGCTCCACCCTCCTTCCTCTCTTCCTTTCCCTGGGGTTCCTCAGTAAAACGGGCTTTGCCCAAACCCCCGAACTCGCCCGTTGCGAAGCCGCACACCAAAGCCTGAAACAAGCGCGCAACGAAGAAGACCGGCTCGCGCTTCACGCACAACTTCAGGACTTGTGGGCCGCGGCGCTCGAAGCCGGAGCCGTCCTGGACGCGGATTGGAGCACTTGGGACCAAGCCGTCGTCGACCTTGGCGAAGGCGACGAGCGCCTTGTCGTGTTCACCTGGAACGTCGAACTCGACAGCCGACTTCAGGTCTACGGAGGCTGGGTGGCCCACGCCGCACCGGCCTCGGCACTGGGCTACGAATGGACCCTGTTGAGCCACGACCCCGAGGTCGACACCCGCGACCTGGCGCGCATGCACCGTCACGACCGCTGGCAAGGAGGACTCTATTACGACGGCGTCCTCACTTACGACAAAACCACCCCGGTGTACACCTTGCTCGCGTGGGACGGCGCAGACGCCCTGACCACCTCAAAGCGGGTGGAAACGGTGGAGCCACGCAACGGGCGGGTGCGGTTTGGGTCGCCCCGATTTGAGCTGCCGGAAGGGCTTCAAAAGCGCGTGGTCATGACGTATGCCGACGCCGTTCAAGCGACGTTGAAGGTGGAAACGGAGCCGGTCCGAATCGTGATGGACCGACTCGCCCCAGAAGACCCCTCGTTTCGTGGGCAGCATGCCTTTTACGGTCCCACGTTGAGCTACGACGGCCTGGAATGGAAGAAAGGGCGTTGGCATTGGGTGAGCGACGTCGCGGTGCGCAATTCAGAAGGCAATTCTCCGCGCAAGTACCGCGATCCCGCGGTCCGAAGCCGACGCAACTGAGGTCTAGAAGACGCCCCTTCTGCAGACGCTCTTCCCTTCGTACCTTCCTTCCATGAACGTCTTCTTCTCCCGGCTCGCTTGCAGCCTGACCTTGGGTTTCCTTGTGGCCACCGCCTCGTGGGCCCAAACCCCTGAACTCCGATCCGACGT
>JBDQOS010000097.1:0-5853 GCA_040261075.1 Flavobacteriales bacterium | reverse complement strand
TTTGTGGACGGAGTGGCTCCCGCAGTTTCTGCAGACTGGGAGGGGGAGGCCGTTGCAACGAAAGGAGACGCGTTGGTGATTTCCGTGCGCGTCAAGCGGGCAGGAGAGTTGACGGTTTGGCTTGAAGACCCGGCGGGTCAGCAGACCGTGGTTTCAGACGGAAACGTGGACGAAGGAGTACACACGTGGGAGGCAGTCCTTCCAAATCCACAGGGCTGGACGGTTCACCTGAAGTGCGAAGGCCACCGCTCCGAGCGCAGGCTTGGGTAAGTCCGAGGGGGGCTCACATGCGTTCAGGCATGTCGATGCCCAGAAGGCCCATGCCGTTGGAAACCGTTGTGCTGACCGCCGCGCACAGGGCCAAGCGCATGTTGCGCTTGTCGGAATTCTCTTCCTTGGCAATGGGGTGGTCTTGGTAGAAGCTTGAGAAGGCTTTGATCAAATCGTAGCAGTGGTTGGCGACCACGGAAGGGTCGTACGCTTCGGCCGCTTCTTGAACCACGTTGGGGAACGCAAGGACACCGGCAGCCAAGGTCCGTTCTGCCGCGTCCAAAGGCGTGTCCAACGACCAGGTCAGCGAGCCAGGATCGACCTCCGCGCCGCGCAGAATGCTCTTGCACCGAACGACGTTGAATTGAATGAAAGGTGCGGTGTTTCCAAAAAAGTCGATGCTCGACTTGGGGTCAAACATCATGGACTTGGGGGGAGACACTTTCAGCAAGAAGTATTTGAGGGCGCCGTGGCCCACTTGCCGGGCGAGTAGGGCTTTTTCTTCCTCATTGAAGTCGTCGACTTTTCCAAGTTCGTCGGAAATCGCTCGAGCCGTGGAGCGCATCTCGAGCAGCAGGTCGTCGGCGTCGACGACGGTGCCTTCGCGGGATTTCATTTTGCCCTCGGGAAGCTCCACCATGCCGTAACTCAGGTGGTGGTTGCGGTCAGCTTGGGCAAAACCGAGCTTTTTGAGGATCAGGAAAAGCACCTTGAAGTGGTATTCCTGCTCGTTGCCTACCGTGTAGACTTGGCGGTCGAGGCCCGGATGGTCTTCGAAGCGAAGGATGGCTGTGCCGATGTCTTGGGTCATGTACACGGCCGTGCCGTCGCCGCGCAGCAGCAGTTTCTCGTCCAAGCCGTCGTCGGTCAAGTCCACCCAAATCGAACCGTCTTCCTTTTGGAAAAACACGCCTTGTTCAAGTCCTTGCTCAACGTGCTTCTTGCCGAGGAGGTAGGTGTCGGATTCGTAGTAAAGCTTGTCGAAGGTCACGCCCATGTCGTGGTAAGTGGCGTTAAACCCTTCGTAGACCCAGCCGTTCATGGTTTTCCAAAGTCCCACCACCTTGGGGTCGCCTTCCTCCCAGCGCTGAAGCATGGTTCGAGCTGCTTGCATGATTGGGCTGGCCGCTTCGGCTTCTTTCGGGTCAAGTCCACGCGCGACGCCTTCGGCAACTTCGGCTTTGAAGGCCTTGTCGAACGCCACGTAGTAACGTCCCACGAGTTTGTCGCCTTTCTCGCCCGTGGAGGAAGGCGTTTCGCCGTTCCCCATCTTCTGCCACGCCACCATCGACTTGCAGATGTGGATGCCGCGGTCGTTGATGATTTGGACCTTGGCGACGTCGTGTCCGGCGGCTTCTAACACTTTCGAGACGCTGTACCCCAAAAAGTTGTTCCGCAAGTGCCCCAAGTGAAGGGGCTTGTTGGTGTTGGGCGAGCTGTACTCCACCATGACCTGCGGACGAGACGAGGCGGGCGCACACCCCCAGCTCGGGGTTCCTACGGCGTCGCGCAGGGCCTCGGACCAACTTGCGTCGGTGAGGGTCAGGTTCAAAAAGCCCTTGACCACGTTGTGTCCTGAGATCCAGTCTTGGGACGCGACGAGAGCCTCGCCGAGTTTTTCTGCGGCGACGTGAGGCGGCGCTCCTGCGAGGCCGGCAAGCGGGAACACGACCACGGTGCGGTCGCCTTCGAACTCGGCGCGGGTCGTCTGGATTTGGATTTGGGCGTCGGCGGGACGTTTTCCAAACGTGGCTTCAAAGGTGTCCAGCACGGCGTGGTGCAGGCGGGTGTCAAGGACGTGAATCATGCAGTCGTGTTCGGTTCTTCGGAGGAAGGCAAGTGGACTTCCGCCATCATGCAGCGGGCCGAACCGCCGCCGCACGTTTCAATGGTGTTCAGGGAGTTGTGGACCAACGTGCCAAATTGACCCAACGTGGCACGTTGGTCTTCGGTCAACGCGTCGAAGGCTTGTTGGCTCATCACAATGAGCTTTTCGCCGTCTTGTGTTGCGACCTCGAGCATGTTTCCGGCGAAGCGGTTGATTTGGTCTTCGGTGAGAGGCACGACGGTGAGGCCGTCGCCTTCGAGCGACTCGCGCACCAGGGCGCGGTCGTCTTCGTGGTCCACGCAGTCAAGGCATACGGCCGCCCAGCCCGTGCCCACGGCCATCATCACGTTGGTGTGGTAGATGGGCATGCGGGAGTCGCCTACCGACTGCATCGCCTCGAAGACGACGCCTTGGACGTCCATGGCTTCGCACCATTGCTCAAAGGCGTTGCGGTCGGTGCGCGGACTCAATGCCGCGTAGGCCTTGCCGTGAATTCGGTCCAGGACCATGCTTCCGGTGCCTTCGAGGAACGCGTTGTGCGCTTCGAATTCTGTGAAGTCGACAATTTCGTCGAGGCTGAAGCCGTGCGTGTGGACCAGGTCGTGAAGGATGTCCTCCCGTCGCTCGGTGCGGCGGTTGGGGGCAAACATGGGGTAGAGGCCAACCCGTCCGTCCGCATGAAAACTCACCCAGTTGTTGGGGAACAACGCGTCGGGCGTGTCGGTGCTGGGGTCTTCGTCCACCACGAGGACGTTGACGCCGCGCGCTGTGAGGTCGTCCACCATCCCGTCGAATTCCTCCAAGGCGTGTTCCAGCACGTCGTCGACGTCGGCGTCCTTTTGGTAGTGGTTGTTGCCGGCGGTTTCCTCGTTCTTCCGAAACGTCGCAGGACGAATCATCAGGATGTTGGAGGTGCTTTGTTGGGGAGTGGAAGTCATGTTGAAATCAAGCTTTCCGTTGGAGAGGAAGGGTGACGCAACGGAGGAGGCCCTCCATTTTGGCGGTCTCTTGGAGCGGCGTAGTGAACACGTTGTAGCCCCAGTCGACGAGTTGTTCGTTCACCCGCCCAAACGCCGGGCACGACACCACGTCCTGAGGCGTGATCGAGATCAAGTTGCACTGCATGTCGTACATCTGCTCCGCATCGACTTCCAGGAGTCGTCCCGCAAAGCGTTCGCGAATCCAGGCCCGGTCTTGTTCGAGCCGGAGCCCGTCCGGGTGAAAAATCGCGTGACCTCCCGAAAGCACGCTCAGGCAGCAATCGAGGTGCAGGGCGTTGGCGCGGGGATCCGTGTCTGACTTCGTCAATTGAAATCCGCGCACGTTCCAGTCGGGATATTGGTCCGCGAGCCAGTCCAGGGCTGCTTCGTTGGTGCGGGACGTGGTGAAGGTCTTGAACTCGTCCGGCGCGCTGTACCCGACCCAAAGCTCCCCGTTCATCGGCATCACGTCGCCGCCTTCCACCCGAACGCCGGCTGGCGGGTTCAGCTGTTGAGAATCCGGCACGCTTTCGAGCAGGGGAGCAATGCCTTCCCATTCTTCGGCGCGGTCGGAGATCATGCGTGTGATGACGATTCGGTCGTCCACCACCACACCCACGTCCCGGGCGAAGATTTGATTCAAGTCCGGGATGTTGTGGGGACGCAACACGCGCACTTCGTGCGCTTCAATCAGGGCAGCGAGGCCTTCCAACTCCTGCGCGCAATCCGCTTCCTTCGGAAACGTTCCCGCAAGGATGTGCTCCTTGGATTTGGGGTCGTACGACTCGTCCACGGTGGGGATGCCTCCCATGGATTGTGCCGTGCCGACCACCACCGTTTCCAGGGCGTCCCATTCGTTGACCGCGCGCAACTTCATGCCGGGCTTACTTTTTGTCGAAATGTTCCCGCTTGTGACGGAGAAGTTCGAGCATGGTCTCCTGCTTCATCATTTCGGCCGCGAGCTGAGGCGATTTGCTGATCTGCGGAGGCAGGTACATGCAGTGCAGGCTGTCGAGGGAAGTGAGCACGTACATGGACGTCTCGGCGTTGATTTCGAACTGCCGAATGTGCGCGGTGTCTCCGTTTTCGATTTGGTCAAACTCGTAATATTCGACCGCCTCCTTTCCGTATTGGTCTTGCAGCGTAAGCCGCATGCCCTCGGGGTTGCCTTCGAAGTTCTCGAAAAAGTCCAAATAGTAATTCAAATCCAACCCCAACAGCGCGACGCGCTGGTCGACGTCCTCCACCCAGGGGCTCACGTACCGGATGTGCGCTCCGCCTGCGCGGTTTCGCAGGCCTTTGTGGAACCACTTGTCCATCATTTCCTTCTGGACGGTCAACATCGCGGTGTCGGCGGTGCGGTGGCCTGGGAAATGTTCAAACATGGCATCCCATTCGCCCACGTTGGACAAGTGGAAGTAGGTGTACAAGTCGTCGAGCACCACCTTGAGTGAGTCCTCGCCCATGAAGCGTGTCAGACCAACGTTGTCGACCGTCACTTTCAGGGGGTCGAGTTCCGGATGAATTTCTAGGTCGGGAACTGCCACAGCTTGCTCCGGGGCGCCTTCCGAGACCGCAATCGGCAACGAAGTCAAGTCCAAGGGCGCCGGGTCCTCACAGCTTGCCAGCGCAAGCATGCAACACACACCAAGGACCGCAAATGGGGGAGTCGCTCGTTTCCAGCTCATGCCCCAAAGATACACGCGGCAGAACCCAAGTCAGTTCACGAAAAACGTCCCTCCCTCGAGCGGTCGTTGCGTCAAAAGTTTGCGTGTGAGCTCGAGCCGTTCCAACAACGCCCATTGCATTTCAGTCACGGTCGGTTGGCTGAGGATTTCGGCGCGTTGCATGGCGTCGATCCCCAAGTGCTGTACAATGCGGAGCAGTCCTTGGTTTTCGAGGTGTCCGACGTGCATGTCTCGCTCCTTCATTTCTTCGATGAGGGCGTCTCTGGCTCGGGCGCATGCCGCTCCTAAAGGCCAGTGTGCCCAGTCCTCGATGGGCTGAACATCTCCTTGGGGGTAGGGCACAGCCACAGGAGTTTCGTCCAGGCTTTGGAGCCGGAACAACCCTGTTGACGTCACCGCGACGTCGCGTTTGCCACCGTCCATGCGTTTTTGGACGGTGACCAAGCGCATCGTGGCTCCGACACGCCAGATTTTGGAATCGTGGCAAAAGGGGATGCCAAACTCCTCCACCTGCATCGACTCCAGCTCGTTGAACAGCGCCTGAAAACGGGGTTCAAAGACGTGGAGCCCAACAGTCTCTCCCGGCAAAGGGAGAAGACGCAAGGGGAAAAGTGGCAAGGGCATCCACGAGGGTACAACGGAAGCACGACACCGCCTTCAACGAAAGGCACCAAGCCCTCACTTGCGGGGCTGAAGCATCTCTTTGGGGACGGCAACCCCGGCGTACGCACGTCGTCCGTTGGCGTACATCCCTTCGAGCAGGACGCCTTCTTCGTTGCCCGCGGCTGCGCGCTCCAGTGCCTTCCGGAGGTCCGCGAGCGAATTCACGGGAGCCCCGTCCACCCGCAACAGCACAAAGCCCTGCTTCAACCCTTGCCGCGACCATTCGCCCTGCCGAACCTCCGACGCCACGAGTCCGCCACGAATGCCCAACTTCTCACGTGTGGCCGTCGGCACCTCGCGGAGGGTGACGCCCCACGAGGTCTGCCACGGTGCGGACAGGGCGGGCAATTCGGCGTCTGTTGCACGCGAGGCGACAGGCGAAGGAGTGGCCTGGGTGGCCGCGGCATGGGGGGGCTGGGAGGGG
>JBDQOS010000096.1:0-4482 GCA_040261075.1 Flavobacteriales bacterium | reverse complement strand
GCGCCGTGCTGCGGCCCGCGGTGGTCACTCCGGTGCCGGCGGACCGGTTTACCGAGGCGATGCGCAGACGCGGCAAGCTCGGAGGCCAAAACAAAATCCCCCGACTCGCCAACGATCGCGACATGGCGGACCTGCTTTTGGACGCGAGTCAGGAACCTCAAAATGTTGCAACATGAACATCGTCGCCATCACGGGAGGAAGCGGCTCGGGAAAGAGCACGGTCTTGAACGGCCTGAAGGAGCACTTCGGGGACCGCCTGTCCATGCTGTCGCTCGACGATTACTACCGGCCCAAGGAGGTCCTGCCCGTGGACGACAACGGCGAGACGAACTTCGACGTGCCGGAGGCCATCGACCACCCCAAACTTCACGCCGACATCTTGCGGCTCGGAAAGGGGGAGAAGGTGTCGTTCGAGACCTACACGTACAACAAGAGCCTGATGCAGTCGGAAGTGGCGGTGATTGAGCCGCGCGAGTGGCTGGTGGTCGAGGGCCTGTTCGTGCTGTGTTACCCCGCCGTGGCCGAGCTTGCGGACGTCAAGGCGTACATCCACGCCTCGCCCGAGGTGCGGCTCGAGCGCCGAAAGCACCGCGACATGACCGTGCGCGGATACACTCCGGAGGAGGTCGAGTACCAGTGGCACAACCACGTGCGCCCGGCCGACGTCGCGCACATTGAGCCGTGCCAAGCCACGTGCGATGTGGTGATTGACAACGATCGCGATTGGAAAGCGGGTTTGGCCGAGCTGATTGAACACATGGAGGCCGTGAGCGCTTCTTAACTCCAAAATCGACCCATGAAAAAGGCCTTTACTCTTCCGACGTGCAAAACGTGCCAACGCATTTTTGACGACCTCCAGCCCGCCGAGCACGGATGCGACGTGGTCGACATCAAGGCGGAGGGCATTTCGGCCGAAGACCTCGACGCCATGAAGGCGCACGCCGGGTCGTACGAGGCGCTGTTCAGCCGACGCGCGATGAAATTCCGGAGCATGGGCTTGGCCGACAAGGCCCTCACGGAGCAGGACTACCGCAAGCTCATCCTCGAGGAGTACACGTTCCTGAAGCGTCCGGTTTTTCTCACGGACGAAGGTGTGACGGCAGGTTCGGCCAAGGCCGAAGTGGCGCGCGCCCGCGACCTCCTTTCGTAAGCCGTGGACGCATCCGCTTCTTCTTCGGAACGCGCGCCGTGGCAAGCCCACCTCGCCCTGTGGGGCGTGGGCCTCATCTACGCCTACAACTACCTCGTGGCCAAGGGGCTGATGCCCGACAAGATTGGTCCGTCGGGGTTCATTGCGCTGAGGGTGGCGGGGGCGACGCCGCTTTTTTGGCTTCTGTATGCGTTCCGATGGGAGCGGGTGGCGCGCAAGGACCTCGCGCGGTTGTGGTTGTGCGGGCTGACGGGGGTGACCGTCAACCAGCTGTTGTTTTTCAACGGGCTGGCTGCTACCAGCCCGGTGCATGCGAGCATCATCATGACCGTCAACCCCGTCTTGGTGTTGCTGATCAGCGCGGCACTGCTGGGGACAGCCATCACCGCCCGAAAAGTCTTCGGCATCGCCTTGGGTGCAGCCGGGGCCATCACGCTGCTGCTCAACAGCGGCGGGGGCGGGCTCGAATCCCACGCGAGTTGGCAGGGGGACCTCATGGTTTTGCTCAACGCGGCCAGCTACGGGGTGTACCTCGTGGTCGTCAAGCCGCTGATGTCGAAGTACCGTCCCCTCACGGTCATTTCGTGGGTGTTCTTGTTTGGCGGGTTGATGTCGTTCCCGGTGGGGGCTTCGCAGGCCGCGGCCATTGAGTGGGGTTCGTTTTCGACGCAGGACTGGCTGAGCGTGGGGTTTGTGGTGTTGTTCACCACGTTCTTCGTGTACCTCCTCAACATCTACGCCTTGGGGAAAGTGCAGCCCACGGTGGTCAGCATCTACATCTACCTCCAGCCCCTGTTGGTCGGGGTCATGGTCTGGCTGGCCGCGCAGGTGGGCGGGGCGGACTACATGGCGGACATGGGGTGGCTTCAGGCGTGCTGTGCCGCGGTGATTGCCTCGGGGGTGTGGCTCGTGAGCGTGCCTCCTGGGGGGTGGGCGAGGATGCGGAGGTGAGTCATCGCGTTTGGGCTGCGTTCAGCGTACCTTGGGTGCCATGGCGATTCAAAAACCCTTCAACTTGACGGCGTGGATCGAAGAGAACCGCGACCTGCTCAAGCCGCCCGTGGGCAACAAGAACCTCTACGTGGACAGCGGCGATTACATCGTGATGATTGTGGCAGGGCCCAACGCCCGGAAGGACTACCACTACAACGAGACGGAGGAGTTGTTCTACCAGCTTGAAGGCCAAATCACCGTCCGCATCCAAGAAGACGGCCAAGCGGTCGACATGAAACTCGGTCCGGGCGACATGTACCTGCATCCGGCTGGCGTGCCGCACAGCCCGATGCGCGAGGCAGGCTCCCTCGGCCTGGTCATCGAACGCAAGCGCAAGGGAACGCCCATGCAGGACGGGCTGCTTTGGTTCTGCGACCAGTGCAACCACAAACTGCACGAGACCTACTTCGAACTCAACAACATCGAGAAGGACTTTCTGCCGCGCTTCCGCGAATTCTACGGCAGCGAGGACCTGCGTACCTGCGATTCGTGCGGCCACGTGATGGAAACCGATCCCCGCTTCGTCGATTGACGCAGCCGTTGAACGCAACCCTGGCTGGGGTTGCAGCGTCCTGATTCTAAACCCCTTACGACATGCGTTTTTTCTCCCTCACCCTGGCTGCGCTGGCCCTGACCTTTTCTGCAGTTGCGCAACCGGTTTGCGCGCCCACGTGGCTTTGGTTTGACGTTGAACCCACTCCTGGAACGACCGTGGAATCGGTCTACTTCTGGGTCACGCCGCTCAACGGGTTGACCGTGGTTCTCGCGGAGGGCGACCTCGGGTTTTGGAACGGCGGCACCTCGACTTCGGAAGCCCAAGCTTGTTTGCCAGAAGGCTGCTATTTCGTGGGATTGACTGTTCCGGAAGGGGCCACGTGGGAGGCGCATGCGGACTTTGTGGTCGACGACTTGAGTTGGGAAATGACCGACATGGAACCTCAATACGACGAGGCGGGCAACGTTTCCGGGTACACGTTTTGCGTCAACAGCGCCTCGAGCGGCGGTTGTGAAGTGGAAATCAACACGGATCTGGGCATCGGCCCTAACGGGGCCTACTTGTTCGAAGCAACAGGTGGTCCGGAAGGGGCGTATTACACGTGGTTCGTGAACGGGTCGATGGCGCAGTCCAGCGAGAATCCGACGTTCGACTGGATTGACATGCTGGGCGCCCCGACTTGGGAAATTTGTGTGCTCATGGACACGCCGATCGGATGCGTGGCGGAAGACTGTGTGACGCCTGCAGATTTGGTGCAGGACTGCACCCTTGAATTGGCGGGTGGCGTGAACCCCTCCGGGGGTGGGGTGTTCGAAGCCTACAATTATCCGGACGACGTGCTGATCAACTGGTCCCTTGACGGCAACTGGCTGAATTTTGGCGGCCCGGTGCTTGAACTTGGTCCGGACATGCTCGCCGGCGTGTCCACGGTGTGTGCGTTTTATGAAACTCCGGATTGCCCCTACGGCGCTTGGGCGTGCATGGAACTCGAGAACACAGGAGGCGGGTGCGTCGACGAATCGCTCATCGACCCGGAGATGGCCTGCACCGAGGAGTGGAATCCGGTGTGCGGATGCGACGGCGTAACCTACAGCAACGCCTGTTTTGCCACCTACTACGGCGGCGTGACCTCCTATGTCGCAGGGGAATGCGGTTCGAGCGATTGCGTCGACGAATCGCTCATCGACCCCAACGCCATTTGTCCTGCAGTGTGGAATCCCGTTTGTGGATGCGACGACGTAACCTACGCCAACCCTTGTGAGGCCGAGAATTACGGAGGTGTGACGGAATACACGTTCGGAGAATGCGGATCCAAAGGAGGTTGCGACCCAGTCATTGAGGCGTGGCCGAGCGACGTGCCGGGCGTTTGGAATTTCCAGGTGTACGACGCGTCCAACCCCAACGGTGGACCGCTTGCCGACGCCGTGCTTGGTTGGACGTTCTCCAACGGCCAAGTCGTGGAAGGGGGTGCGGACGGCACGGTGCAAATGGCCTTTTGGAACACCAACGACTACGTGTCGGTGGCGTGCGTTCAGGTGATGTGCCAGGGTGCGGTGGTCGAGACGTGCCTCGAGGTGGCGTGGCCCATGGACGGCGTGGAATGCGAAAACGTCTTGGTGGCCGTGAACGCCGAATGGGGCACCCCTGCCGGAGTTGATCCCCTTGCACTGGAGTTGGTGTTGAGCATGGTGGACCTTGATGTGGACCTCGATTTGGGCCAAATCTTGGAAGGCGGCTCGTTCAACGAGACGCTGACCTTCTGTTTGCCAGTCGGGTTCTGTTACGAGCTTGAGGCGGCCCTTGGGAACGTCGATTTGACGGACGTTGATGTCTTCGAGATTGC
>JBDQOS010000095.1:0-3699 GCA_040261075.1 Flavobacteriales bacterium | reverse complement strand
CGCCCGTAAAGCAAATGTGCTGGAAAGGCAGCGAGGTCAATTTTGCGCTGACCTCAGGGCCGCCAAGCACCACCGTCGCTACGTCTGCGGGGACGGCTTGTTCCACGATGGATGAAAGGACCTTGGACGTTTCCGGCGTGTGTTCAGAGGGCTTCAGAATGACCCGGTTGCCCGCGGCCAACGCGCTGACCAAGGGTCGCAGGGTCAAAATAACCGGAAAGTTCCACGGGGAGATGATGAGCAGTTGGCCTTTCGGCTCGGGCTGAACGAGCGAACGTGTTCCCAACATCGCCAACGGGGTAGGGGTGGGCTTGGGCGCCATCCACCCGCGGAGGTGCTTTCGCGCGTGGGCGATTTCCGCTTTCACCGGGTAGATTTCTTGCAGGTGGACTTCTTCTCGCGGTTTTCCGAGGTCTGCAGCCAAGGCCCGCACCAACTCGGATTCGTGCGCGAGCACCGATTTCCAGAGGTGGCCAAGCATGTCACGTCGTTCGGAGGCAGTGAGGACATTTTGCAGCGCGTTCCGTTGCGTTTCAAAGGCAGTCAGCAGGTGTTCCATGTTGCAGGTTTGCAAGGCGACAAGACGGCGCAGCGCCGAAGCAACAAAGTAAGGTCACGAGTCCCCACTTTGTTCATCCTCGGAGCTCAATCCGGTGCGCTCCCCTGCGGCCCAAGCTTCAGGGACATGAGCTTGGCGTGAAGGTCCAAGACTTGCGGGAGCAGGGCGTCTTGCGGGCCGTTCTTCAGCACGACGTCTGCCAGTCCCATCCGTTGCTCCTGCGTTGCCTGACGGCGCAAGCGCGCGCGGACCTCTTGCTCCGAAACCTCGCCACGGCCCCGCAACACAGCTCGCGCAATTCGAATCTCCTCGGGCGCCTCCACAGTCACGACAAAGTCGCACGTCTTGTGGCTGCCTGATTCGAACAGGATGGCGGCTTCGCGCACCACGTAGGAAGGATGGCCTAAGGCATGCATTCGCTCAGCCCACGCGTCAAAGGCACGGGCCACGGCCGGGTGGACCATTGACTCGAGCCACCTCAATTCCTCGGGGTCGGCAAAGATGCGGGAGGCCAAGGCGCGGCGGTCGACGTCCACAGCAAGCCCCGACTCGTCGCGGACCGCCACTTCTGCTCCCCACCGGTCCAGGAGTGCTTTGCGAAGGACGGGGTCGGTGCGGTAGAGCGATTTGGCCGCCGCGTCCGCATCCCACGCCGCCGCGCCCAGAGCCCTCAAAATCCTCGCCACCAAGCTCTTGCCGGCCGCCATGCCGCCCGTGAGCCCCACCACAAGAGGCCTGGTCGTTGGCGCCTCGGAAGGCAACGATTTCGTTGAGGTTGGGGCTTTGCTCACCATGCAAAGGTGCACCTTCTTCACACGTTGCCCACATGAGACTGAAAATTGGGGCGTCGTTGATGACCTTTGCGTCATGCCTCACATTCTTGCTCCCTCCATTCTCGCGGCAGATTTTGCCAACTTGCAACGCGACGTGGAAATGGTCAACGCCTCGGCCGCGCAGTGGTTCCACTTGGACGTCATGGACGGGGTGTTCGTTCCCAACATCAGTTTCGGCATGCCCGTGATAGAGGCCATTGCCAAACACGCCAAGAAGCCTCTGGACGTGCACTTAATGATTGTGGATCCAGACCGGTACATCTCGACGTTCGCCGACCTGGGCGCCGACGTGCTTACGGTTCATGCCGAGGCATGCACCCACCTGCATCGGACCCTCCACGCCATCCGCGCTGCGGGGATGAAGGCGGGGGTGGCACTCAACCCGCACACCAACATCGAAGTCTTGCGTGACGTGGCGAACGACCTGGATTTGGTGTGTTTGATGAGCGTGAATCCAGGATTTGGGGGGCAGTCGTTCATCGAGCGCACGTTCGCCAAGACTCGCGCGCTCCGCGCGATGTTGAACGAGGAAGGCGCCTCGGACGTGTTGATTGAAATTGACGGTGGCGTGGGTGCCGGGAACGCAAAGGCGTTGGTGGACGCTGGGGCGGACGTGCTTGTGGCCGGTTCCTCTGTGTTTCGAGCTTCTGACCCCATGGCTGCGGCCAAGGAGCTTGCCGGCGTCTGATCCTGGCAAAGAGGCATGAGGTCGGGACTCTTCGGTGCAGTGGGTGCAGGGGCTCAGCAGCTGACTGAGTCTTCCGTGTTCCTCACAGGTTCGACTCCTGCCGCGTTTGGTCAAGTTTGTCCCGCACACAGGATCCAGCGGTCGGTTCTCACGGCTGAGAACGACGAAGTTTTTGGAATTCACGGGGTCTGGCTGAATGCCTCGGACCCCGAATGGGATGACCCTCGTCACCACGACCACGTGCGTTGGGTCTTGTCGAGCAGCGAGTCCTTCGACGAGGCGGAAGGGCCACTTCACGGAATGACGTGGTCGTCAAGCGAGGAGCGCCTTTGCCTTCATGCCGACTTTGCGCGTCAGCACCCCTTGTTCTATTTCGTTCACGAGGCCGGCTTGGTGTTTTCGTTCAGCGTGGATTCGCTCGTGGGTCACCTTCGAGCTCTTGGATTGCCTGTCGAACCGGACGAGGAGGGAGGTGCCCTGTTGCTCACCTACGGTTGCGTCCTTGGAGACCAAACCCTGGTGCAGGGCATCCGCAAATTGATGCCCGGACATTCGCTGGAGTGGACGCCCAAGGCGTGGAAGGTGGAGGCCCGAACTGAGTTGCTTGGTGTCGCACGTGATTTGAATGCTAAACACGACGCCATTGAGGCTCTTCATGCTGCTTTCGTCGCTTCTGTTGCACAAACGCAACGGGTCAACGAAGCCGCGAGATGCGCGTCGCACACGTTGCTCAGCGGCGGACTCGATTCGCGCATGGTGGCGCTTGCGTTGGGGCAGTCGGCGCGCGACTTGTCGTGCCTTTGTTTTTCAGCCCGGAACTACGCGGACCACCAAATCAGCCAGGAACTCGCTTCCGACCAAGGTTGGGGGTACGCGTTTCACGACTTGGGCCAAGGCGAATATCTCAGAGAACGTGCTTCGGTCCTGGAGTACGACGGGTGCGTGAATTACCTCGCCAGCGCGCACCACAGGTCGGCGCTCCAGGGTACCCAACTCCCTGACTTGGGGATTTTGGGATCGGGCCAAGGCGCCAACGTGCTGTTGACCGACACGTTCCGGTGGCGGCAATCGGGCGACGAGGTTTTGGCGGGGATGGTTTCGTACCGCGGGGTGCTCGGCGCAGCCCTTCCTTCGGCGCGACGCGCCTGGGAAGCCTGCCCAGGCGTCCAAGCGTTCAAAATTGTGAATCGCGGCTTCCTCTACACCAATTCGGGCGCTTACAGCACCGTGGACTTCGGGGTGTTGTGGTCGCCGTTTACGTCGCGTCGCTTTGTGTTGCAGGCGTTGAGGTTGCACCCCGATTTGGTGTCGGGCCAGCGGGCCTATTTGGCGTGGATGGCGCAGCACTTTCCCGACGCACTCAAGTACGATTGGGAACGGTACGGCGTGCCGCCGGTGCGCGGAGCACGCCTGCGTTTGGCCCAAGGGTGGGCCCGGGTTCGAGCCAAAGTCCAGAAACACTTCCCTCAACGTCGGACCTCGTCCATGTCGCCCCTTCAACATTGGTACGACACTTCGCCTGACTTGCAGGCTTTCTTCGCCAACTCGTTTGACGCACATCGCGACCAATTGGCTCGTTTTCCCCACCTTCGTGAGGCTGTGGAACGCGATTTCTCCGG
>JBDQOS010000094.1:0-2927 GCA_040261075.1 Flavobacteriales bacterium | reverse complement strand
TCAGAGGGGAGGGGCACCCAAACATGTGGGTGGCAGGGACGCCCGGGCGGCAGAGGCGGTCGACATCGGGGCTCACAAGCTTCGTGGCGGGGTCCACGCAGCGCCGCCGGAGCTTCCCGCCAAAAAACTGCATGCCGACGATGCCGAAGGTTTGGCCTGCGGTGACGTACGCCGCATGGATTTGTTCGTCGTACAAAAACGCGTAGTCCACCGTGTCCAACCCGTAAGGCACGAATACGCCTTCGGTCAAGATTGAACTGTCGGCTTCCGTGTAACTGAAGTCAGAGCGGTCGACGTTCCACGTGGTTTTTAGCCCGGCTTCGAATTTCCCCTTCTCGCCCCACGGGCGCTCGTAGTCGGTTTGGGCAAGCCAGCGCGAGGTCTTGGTGTCTTCGTCGTTGAAGGTCAGCACATCGCCGAAGGGAAGCTCTGCACTTAAACTCACGTCCCGAAAATCGGTTCGACCCAACCTGTCGTTGTAGGAACGTCGCAGGTCCGCGGTCCATTTGTGGTCGCGGCTTCCAAAGGACCTCTCAAAGCCGGCGAATGCGTCGCCGCCCCGCGAGTCGTTGCTGCTTTCTTCGACGCGCAACGCCGAGGTCGACAGGCCGTTCAAGACGCCTCCGGTCCAAACCTCTTGGGTCGTGGTCGAGTCCCACCCGTCTCGAACGCCTTGGTTCATGTTGACCCCGGAGAAAAGCGTCCAGGATTCGGAGGCGCGCCATTCAAGTTTGAAGGAACCTGACATGCTTCCCCGGTGAGAATCGCCCGGCCGCTCGACGTGCGAGAGCGACGTGGAATCCGACGACCAGTATTGGGTGCGGTCCGTTTCGCCCGCCATGTACATCCAGCGGTCGTTCCAGCCGACGTTGGTGCTCAGCGACACGGCGCTGTTGCGGTAGTTGAGGCTGGCGTTGGCGTCGTGGTTGTCACCTGTGCCGTAGGTGGCCTGAAGTTGCCCGCTGACGCCTTCGAGTTTGTTCTTTTTCAGGACGATGTTCAGGATGCCTGCGGTGCCGTCGGGATCAAACCGAGCACTGGGGTTGGTGATGAGCTCCACGCGGTCCACCGCGCTTGCGGGCAACGACTCCAAAAAAGCCTCCCTCGCCCCGCCCGACAACCCTGACGGCCTCCCGTCAATCAGGATTTGAACCCCCGCCGAACCGCGAAGCGTGATGTTGCCGTCGATGTCCACAGCCACGGAGGGGATGTTTTCCAGCAGCTCCGTGGTGTTGCCGCCACGGTTGGTCAAGTCGCTTCCTACGTGGAACACCCGGCGGTCCACCTTCATTTCCATCACAGAGGCTTGTTCAATCACCACAGCTTCGTCCAAATTGGTGATGTCCGCTTCCAACGAAACGTCTCCCACGTTCCAGGTCAACGACTCCGGATTTCGGGGGGAGAACATGTGAGGTTCGCTGCGGGAAGTGAGGTACCCTGGAAAGCGGATTTCCAACACGTGTCGCCCCACTTCCACTTCCCGCATGTCAAAGTTGCCGTCGTCTCCCGACAACACGCCTTCGACCACAGAACTGTCGCGGGCGCTCAGCAAGACGACAGATGCGAACGGCAAAGCGTCGCCAGTCCCTGCGTCCAAAACCCGTCCGGCAACGCGGCCAATTTGAGGCTTGGGTCCATCGCCTCCAGGGCGCCCTTGGCCGCCTGAGGGCCTGCCGGTTTGGGCTTTCAGCGGCAACACCGAGCTCACCAGAACAGCCACGAAAAACGCGAGGGAGCAAGTCCGATTGACTTGCACGGGAATAGGTTTCATCACAAGAGGACGTTTGAGGGCTTCAATTGTTCAAAAGACATGTGCTCGCAGGAACGCGCCAAAGGTAGAGCAGGCGATGTCCCCACTATCTTCGTCGCCATGCGCGAAGTCGCTCACATCCCGCATCCGTTGATGCGTGTTACCGTTCATTCTTACAACGGCCAATACCGGTTGCGGTTTGAATTGGACCGCTTCGAACAGTCGTTCAAATTTCCAGAGGCCTATCACACCTTGGCCGAGGTTGAGTCCATGGCGGCAACGATGTCCGAAGGCGTGTTGATGCGGTTTGTCGACATGCGCAATCAACTTCATTCAGAACGAACGAAATCATGAAAAACGTGACTCCGAGGGTGTTTTGGGCGACAGTGGGTGCGCTCGTTGTTTGGTTGGGTGCTTTGACTTGGTCGTCTTTGGCTTCTGCGCCTTCTGCGGCGGACCGGGCTGCCGCCGGAGGTGGGCCCGTGGTGGCCTTTGTGCATGGAGACAGCTTGCAGGCGGGCATGACGTTTGTCCAAACCATGCAAGCCAACCTTCAAATGCAGCTTGAGAACCGAGAAGCGCGGTTGCAGGAGGACGCGCTTCCGTTGCAGGAAGAGGCGCAGGAATTGCTCGACTACGCCAACAGCGGCCAAGCCACGGAGGACGAACTGGAAATCGCGCAGCGCCGTGTGATGGAGATCGAGACGGCCCTTCGTCAGCTTCAACGCGCGGCCGAAGAGGACATGTTCGTTGCGGAGCAAAACATGAAGTCGGTGCTGGCCGATGCCCTTCGCCGGCATTTGCAGGCGCACGCAGAGGAGGAAGGCCTCGACTTGATTCTGAATTGGGGGCTGAGCGGAGAAGGGGTTCTGTACGGCTCGGAGCCGTGGGACGTGACTGCCGCGGTGCTGGACCGAATCAACGAGGCGCACCCCGGTTCACCTGCAGTCCGCCCACTCACGGAAGAAAGTACGACTGAAGAATGACAGTTGCAGAGCGCAAAAAGAAGGAGCACATTGTCGACCACGTGTTGTATTGCTGGCAACTCGAAGACTTGATTCGGGCGGCACAATTTCAACCCAACGTGTTGCAACAATGGGCGGAACAACAGGCAGAGTCGGAAGGCACTGACCCGGAAGAAGAGGAAAAGTTTCTTCTTCGCATGGCGCATTCCTTG
>JBDQOS010000008.1:0-4941 GCA_040261075.1 Flavobacteriales bacterium | reverse complement strand
GGGTTTCGCACTTGCTCACCTCGGTGGCGCGGATGGCGAGGTTTTGGTCCGCAACCTCTTTCAGTGCGGCCATGTCGACTACCGTCAAGTCGGGCCGTTCGCGGAAGCTGGCGTCGAGGTCGGAAGGCACGCCCAAATCGAGAACGTGGACCGGACCCGCGGGCAAGGCACGAGCGTGGTCGGCGCCGAGCAGCGCCGCGTCGCTTCCGGTGCAGACCACCAAAGCTCGAGGCCCGCGTCGAAGCGCGGTGTATAGGTCGTTGAGGGTGCCTACCCGGTCCGTCCCGAGGACGTCAGCGAGGGCCTTGGCCCGTTCCAGCGATCGGTTGACGACCTCGACGTTGCGGTACCCCGCTTTGACAAGGAACCGTCCGACGGCCGTGTTGGTGGCGCCGGCACCGACCATCAAAATCGGCGCGTCAAGCGGCAAGTTCCAGGACTTGAACGCCTGCCAACCGAGGGAGTTGACCGAGACGGCTTGCGTGGCGACGTCCGTTTGGGTGAAGACTTTCTTCGCCGTTTCCACCACCGAACGTCCGGCTACGCGCAAGCGGTCGCCGGCCAGACGGTGCTCCATGGCCATGTCAAAAGCCTCGCGCACCTGGGTCAAAATCTCACGCTCCCCGAGCACCATCGACTCCAAGCTCGAAGCCACGCGCATCAGGTGGCGCATCGCCTCTTCCCCGCGGTACGCTTGCAACGCAACTGTCACGCGGCCAAGGGCTGCAGGCTCGAGCCCAAACCGCTGAAGCAGTTGCGTGGTCCGGCCCATGCAGAAGTACTTGTCGTCGCTTAAAATGAACTCGACCCGGTTGCACGTGGACAGGAACACCATGCCTTGCAATTCCAATTCCTCCACCCAGGCGGCCAAGGCGGCAGGCTGATGTTCAGGCGCCACGTGAAGCAATCCCACATCGTCGATGCTGGCGTGCTGGTAGTTGAGCGACAGGATTTGAAGGTGTTCGGCTCCCATGGGGAAATCGAGTGCAATTGCTTCGCAAAGGTCGTGCACAAGACTTGCGATTGTGTCATTTCGAGGTCAGTTCCGCGAGACGACCCGGCGGGTTTCTCGACTTCACCAACGCACTGCATCAAAAAAGGCGCCCCGAAGGACGCCTTTTTCACGTTCAGCCAAAGGCCCGGATCACCCGCTGCACATTTCGCAGTCGGGGCCGTTTTCAATGCTGCAAGCTTGCACTTGCTGCTCGTAGGTCATTTCCTCAGGCTTGGCTGCGGCAGCAGCTTGTTCCGCTTGAGGTTCCGTCTTGTACTTCTTGTCCACCGTGAATTTGATCGCGTCCGTCGCGGCCTTGGTGCGGAGGTAGTACATGCCCGTCTTGAGGCCCTTCTTCCACGCGTAAAAGTGCATGGAGGTGAGCTTGGAGTTGTTGACGTTCTCCATGAAGACGTTGAGCGACTGGCTCTGGCAGATGTACGCCCCACGGTCCGCGGCCATGTCGAGGATGGCGCGCTGCGGAATCTCCCACGCGGTGCGGTACAGCACCTTCAGGTTCTCGGGAATTTCAGGGATGTTCTGCACCGAACCGTTCGCCGCGATCAGGCGGTTCTTCATGTCGTCGTCCCACAAGCCGAGCTTGGTGAGGTCGCGCAGCAGGTGCTTGTTCACCACGATGAACTCACCGGACAAGGTGCGGCGGGTGTAGATGTTGCTCGTGTACGGCTCGAAGCACTCGTTGTTTCCGAGGATTTGGGCGGTCGACGCCGTAGGCATCGGAGCCATGAGCAACGAGTTGCGCATGCCGTGCTCTTTGATCTCGTCCTTGAGGATGTCCCACTCCCAGCGGTCGGAAGGGGTGACGCCCCACATGTCGAATTGGAGCTTGCCTTGGCTGGCAGGAGATCCTTCGAAGGTCTCGTACGCGCCGTCCTCCTTGGCCATGTCCTTGGACGCAGTGCACGCAGCGTAGTAGATGGTCTCGAAGACGTCTTTGTTCAACTGGCGCGCTTCTTCGCTGTCGAAGGGGAAGCGCATCAAGATGAAGGCGTCGGCCAAACCCTGCACACCAAGCCCAATTGGACGGTGCCGCATGTTGGAGTTGCGCGCTTCAGGAATGGGGTAGTAGTTCCGGTCGATGACGCGGTTCAAGTTGCGGGTCACGCGGTACGTGACTTCGAACAGCTTGTCGTGGTCAAACGTGCGGTCCTCCTTCACAAACTTGGGCACGGCAATCGACGCGAGGTTGCACACCGCCACTTCGTCTGGCGCGGTGTACTCGATGATCTCCGTGCAGAGGTTTGAAGAACGGATGGTGCCGAGGTTTTGCTGGTTGGACTTGCCGTTGGCGGCGTCCTTGTAAAGCATGTAAGGCGTTCCCGTTTCGATTTGGCTTTCGAGGATCTTGAACCACAAGTCTTGCGCCTTGATGGTCTTGCGGCCCTTGCCTTCCGCCTCGTACTTGGTGTACAAGGCCTCGAATTCCTCACCCCAGCTGTCAGTTAAGCCTGGGCATTCGTTGGGGCACATGAGCGTCCAATCGCCGTTGTCTTCGACGCGCTTCATGAACAGGTCAGGCGTCCACAACGCGTAAAACAAGTCACGTGCGCGCTGCTCCTCCTTTCCGTGGTTCTTGCGGAGCTCGAGGAAGTCAAAAACGTCCGCGTGCCAAGGCTCGATGTAGATCGCGAACGAGCCCTTACGCTTTCCGCCGCCCTGGTCCACGTAGCGTGCCGTGTCGTTGAAGACGCGGAGCATGGGAACGATGCCGTTGGAGGTGCCGTTGGTGCCCTTGATGTACGATCCTGTGGCACGGACGTCGTGGATGGCGAGTCCGATGCCCCCCGCGTTTTGCGAAATCTTCGCACACTGCTTGAGCGTGTCGTAGATGCCGCTGATGCTGTCCTCCTTCATGGTGAGGAGGAAGCAGCTGGACATCTGAGGCTTGGGCGTGCCGGCGTTGAACAAGGTGGGCGTGGCGTGCGTGAACCAGCCTTCGCTCATCATGTTGTACGTCTCAATCGCGCTCTCCATGTCGTCCTTGTGGATGCCTACCGCGACGCGCATCAGCATTTGTTGGGGACGCTCCGCGATCTTGCCTTCGATCTTCAACAGGTACGAGCGCTCCAAGGTCTTGAACCCGAAGAAGTCGTAGTTGAAGTCGCGGTCGTAGATGATGCTCGAGTCGAGCAACTCCGAATTCTTTTGGATGATCTCCCAAACATCTCCCGCAATCAAGCTTGCGTTTTCTCCGGTAATGGGATCCACGTACTCGTGGAGGTCCTGCATGGTTTCGGTGAACGACTTCTTGGTGGCTTTGTGCAGGTTGCTGACCGCAATGCGGCTGGCGAGCTGCGCGTAGTCGGGGTGAGTCACCGCGTTGGTTGCGGCAACTTCGGCGGCGAGGTTGTCCAGTTCCGTGGTGGTGACGCCGTCGTACACCCCTTCGATGACGCGCATGGCGACTTTGGTTGGGTCGACCGCGGCGTGAAGGCCGTAGCACAATTTCTTGATTCGGGCCGTGATTTTGTCAAACTGGACCGGTTCGCGCCGGCCGTCACGCTTCAAAACATACATGCGGGTTGGGGAGAAAGAAGGTTGAACGTGGAGAGGTTGGAATCGAGTTGGAAGAGACTTAGAAGTCGGCGTCGAGGCTGAAGCTGTTGTCTTCTTCCGAAGTTTTGTTGAGGACACCGGCCTTTTGGTACTCGCCGACGCGCTTCTCGAAGAAGTTTGTCTTGCCCTGGAGGCTGATCATGTCCATGAAGTCGAAGGGGTTGGTGACGTTGAACACCTTCTCGTTGCCGAGCTCGACGAGCAGGCGGTCCGCCACAAACTCGATGTATTGGCTCATGAGGTCGGAGTTCATGCCAATCAAGCGCACGGGAAGGGCTTCGCAAATGAATTCCTTTTCGATGGCCACCGCGTCGAGGATGATCTTTTCGATGGTCTTCTTGGGGAGCTTGTTGACGATGTGGTCGTTGTAGAGCAAGCAGGCGAAGTCGCAGTGCATGCCTTCGTCGCGGCTGATGAGCTCGTTGGAGAAGCTCAGGCCCGGCATGAGGCCGCGCTTCTTGAGCCAGAAGATGGAGCAGAAGCTGCCTGAGAAGAAGATACCTTCCACGGCTGCGAACGCCACGATGCGCTCGGCGAAGCTGCCGTTCTCAATCCACTCGAGGGCCCAATTGGCCTTCTCTTTCACGCAGTCGAGGGTCTCGATGGCGTTGAAGAGTTTGGTCTTCTCGGCCTTGTCCTTGATGTACGTGTCGATGAGCAACGAGTAGGTCTCGCTGTGGATGTTCTCCATCATGATTTGGAACCCGTAGAAGAACTTGGCTTCGGTGTACTGCACCTCTGCGACGAAGTTCTCGGCGAGGTTTTCGTTCACGATGCCGTCAGAGGCTGCGAAAAAGGCGAGGATGTGCTTGATGAAGTAACGCTCGTCGTCGTTGAGCTTGTCGTTCCAGTCGACGATGTCCGCGGCCAAGTCAATCTCCTCTGCCGTCCAAAAGCTGGCTTCGGACTTCTTGTAGAAGTTCCAAATGTCGTTGTGCTCAATGGGGAAGAGCACGAAGCGGTTGGGGTTGTCCTCCAGAATCGGCTCCGTGACTGCGGTGTTTTCAGGCAACACCTCCTCGATGGCAGTTTGCTTCGTGTCGACGACGTTTTCGGGGGTGTTTTCAGCGTGGTTGTCCATGGTCATGGTGTATTTAAGTCGTTCCTGAGGTCGAGTTCAGGGGAGAAGTGGGCCTGCTGCAAGGGTTGATGTTTGCAGCCAAACGGGGGTTTGACGATTCAAAAAAAGGAGGTTGTGGAAGATTCCCAAACACGGAGCCCCTCTCACCCTCCAAAGAACGTTCCCAGTCCCATTTCGGGTCAAACCTTTTCCGTCCACAATTGGAAGGAGTTCTCAACATGCCGTGAATTGCGTTCACCTAACAAGCTGAAATTCAGAATCAAAGACCCCTTTTCAGATTGTTAAAATC
>JBDQOS010000093.1:0-2582 GCA_040261075.1 Flavobacteriales bacterium | reverse complement strand
TACTTGCTCCGTCAGCGCCAAGATGACAACCTGCTCAGCCACCGACGTGCATCCTTTGGTGTCCGTCACTTCCGCAGCAACCATGCCGCTCTGGGCATTGTCCAATTCGCAGCAGAGGCCTTCGCAACTTTCTGTCGAATTCATGTTCGGATAGGACGACCACTCCACGGTCCAAGAATCGGCGCCGGGAGACGCCGGGTCAAGGCACATTTCGAACGGCGTGCCAATGCACGGGTTTTCTCCAACAGACAAGAGCACGGGTTCCGGGTTGGGGTTCACCACAGCCACGACCGTGTCCGTCACGGCACAACTGCCTTCGCCGATTGCAGCCACCCAAACGTGCTCTCCGACACCTGCAACTGCTGGATCAAAGACAAAGTTGGGGTCAATTCCAGCTCCCGTCCAGCATGCGCCTTCCTGCGTCGTCAGGGGCCCCACAGGATCTTCCAAACAAAAGTCCAAAGACGGGATGAAAGGAGGGGTGGGTTCGACCACGGAGATGGTGATGGTGTCGGAATCCACACAGCCGTGACAATCGACCACGGTCCAAATCCACTCAAAATCCCCGAGCGAACTCGATTGGAACACCCACACGCTGTCGGTCCACGGTGTGGAAGGCTGCACGCAGTTGCCGTCACTCCAAACTTCGGCGAAATATTCGAAACTTGCTCCTTCTCCCGACCACATCGATTCGGAGGGATTGCATCCCAAAGCAAGCGGGGCGCCGTATTCGAAATTCATGATGTCCGGGACGGAACTTAAGCACAGGGTGGTGTCTCCTCCAGCGATGGCATTGGGTGTGCCCCAATCCTCCACTTCAAACACCATTTCCGAGCTGCATCCGAGGGAGTCGGTCACCGCCCACCGAACAAACCCGTTGTCTTCGACTTCCCAGAAGGGCTCGACACCGCAAGGCGGGAGCGGTTGGTCGTACCAACCAATGCTCCAACAAAGTTCCCCTGTTCCCGCCGCATCGAAGTGAAAGTCCAGAGTCGAACCGTTGCATGCCGCGATGTAGTCGATGTGATTGTGCGTGGGGCTTGGGAGAACAACGACGTAGGCCGAATCCAAAGAGGAGCAATCGCCGAATCCGCCTTCGAAATAGATGTAGCCTTCCCCGGCGAAAGAAACGTTGAGCCAAGCGTTGTTTCCAAAGAGGTTGTCGTTTTGGAAGACGCCAGGCCCAGTCCAAGTGCCCATGTTGGGCTGCACCGGATCCAACCAAACAGGCTGGAAGGATTGACACACAGTCAACGTGTCCCACCCAATGTTGGCATCGGGCAAATCCGACAAGTAGATGCACTGGACTCCACAGGTCGGAGGGTACCCGTAATTGCAAGCCGCCGGGTCCTCGCAGAGCTCCGCAAACGTGCAGGCTCCGGAAGAGTCCGCAGCGGCTTCAATCCAGCACAAGTCCGCGGAAGATTCGCAGCCCATGAAGTCCGTCACACTGTACGTGAGGTAGAGGTAGGAATCTTCTTCCGTTGCAATTGCACTTGCCGTTGAAAAGTCCGAGTCAAATTCGACGGCTTCCGGTCCGCTCCAAACACCTCCATCAGGACTGCCTTGAAGATTCACCGTGGCCGAAGATCCTGCTTCGGTGCAAGAATAGACGGTGCCTTCGGTGGTTGGAGGCAGCGGACAATTGGGGTAAATCGTGGCCGGTTGTGGTGTTTCTCCGACGCATCCGTTGGCGTCGGTCACCGAAGCGTGGATGTGCAAGCCCACAATGCAGGGCGGGACATCCCAAAAAGCGGGAACGTCGGTCACTCCCACCGTGTCCCCCAAAGCCAAATCAAGGTCCGCCGAGGACACGGAGTACCACGTGTACGATTCCATGATGCTCGTCGAACCGGGAATGATTTCCGCTTCAAAAAGCGTGCTGTCACCTCCGCAAACCAATTCTGGGTCGAAGACATGGATTTCTGGCAACAAAACCGAGCGGAAGGAGAGCGAGTCGTAATACACGCAGCCGGCCCAGGACTCGTACTCGATGTCAAACCACAAGTTTTCGCCCGCAGAAAGCCATGAAATGATGCCTCCATTGGGCGGAGATGTTATTTCAAGGTCCACGATGTTCAACGCCTCCGAGGAAATGTTCACTTCAGCAGCCCAGGGCGCATCGTACTCAAGGACCAGTGTGTCCCCAAAGCACTGCGTGTAAATGGGGTAATTCGAAGGAAGCAAGGATTCCACTCCGTCCAGCAAATTGTAGTTGTTGGGGTAGGGACCTTCCACGAACAAGGCGAGTGTGTCGCTCGCTGTTCCACATGCGCCGCTTACTTCAAGGGCCACCCAAACTTCTCCGGCTTGAAGCGCAGTGATGACAATGGTGGAGTCTCCGAATTCTTCGAACGAGGCGGCGCTGCTCGGATCTCCATTTACGTCCAGCAACTCCCAAGACAAGTTGTATGCGCCGTTTTCAAGTTGGTACGCGTCAAGTGAAGCCACGACAGAAACGTCTTCGCCAATGCACATGACGGAGTCAGCCATCAGACCTGCGTCGTAGCTCGAGAGAGTCAATTCGGGAACCTCTGTGATCAAGACGGAGGCACTCAACACAAAGTCGCTGCACCCGGCAC
>JBDQOS010000092.1:0-5732 GCA_040261075.1 Flavobacteriales bacterium | reverse complement strand
CTGTCCCACACGGCGAGAGCCTCGGGTGTGGGGAGGAGGGCAAGCGTGCGTCCTCGACGTTGGAAGCCGTGGCCTCGATGTTGGCAGATTTCGCGCCACTGCTTCTCGGCCAGCAAGACGTCGTCCACCAGTTCATGGCTTTCAAGGATGGCCTCCCATGGCGTCCACACGGGGTCGTACAGGAGAACATTGCGGTCGGAACACGGTCGGCAACTTTTCCGGTTTTCCGGAACCAACAGCCATTCGGCCGCTTGCGTTTCCCACAGCGCGTGGATGCCGCGTTGGTTGGTCCGCTGGCCGTCGTAGTTGCCGGAGGTGTGGAGGGGGACATGGGCGTCGGCCAAATAATGTCCGAAGTCAGCTGCGGCTCGGTTGATTCGGTCAAGGTTGGGAGCGGAGCTGTCACGTGGCGACCACGCGGCGACCATGCGCCAGTAGGCCCGCTCCAGCTCCCAGGGAAGGACACCCAGCCTTCGCGGGGACAAGGTGGAATCGTCTGCCGTAAGCACTTCTTGTGCGTTCGCCCAAGTCGTGCCCGCGAGCGAGGGGGAGTGCAGGGGAAGGTCGTCCAAGTCGAGGTAGTGCCGTGCGGCCTCCAAGGTGTCCGTGTGTTTCCGGGAATCGGCTGAAGTTGCCCAGCGGAGCAGGTCCGCTGGACTTGGTTGCCAGGCTTCCCGAAACGCGCTGGGAAGAAAGCTCCACGCTTTGGCGTGAATGTGGCGATGCGGTGAAAATCCCCACGCCATCCATGCTCCGCTCGCCAAGAAAATTCCCAGCAAAGCGCCCCAAGAAAACGGCTTACACGGCTTTGGTTTCAACGGCCTCGAGGTTCATGCGAACCAAAGAACCGTTTTCGAGCACGGGAATGGCCGTGCAATTGTTGGGCGTCAGGCAATACTTCACGTCTTCGTTCAAGTTGAGCTTCCGCAACCGTCGGCGGTGAGAAGACGCTTTGAGGAAGGCGAACATGTTGTCGCGCGAGGATCGGAAGATAAATTTGGCCGCCACCGTGCTGTCTTCGTCGGCGAAAAAACGTCCAGATTTGAGGCATTTGTCGGCAATCGCTCCCGCACAAATGGTGTCTTCCAAATTGAATTTGTCCTTCCACCCGGAACCCAACACCAACACATCCCTGCGTTGCTTTACCAACCATTCGCACAACGCGTCGAGGTTGTTCAACGCACCAACGACGACCGTTTCCTTGTCCTTGGCCATGTTGATGGCTTTGGTGCCGTTGGTGGTGGTTAGCACCACGCTTTTGCCTTGAAGGGCAGGATCCATGTAGCTGTAAGGCGAGTTGCCCATGTCGAAGCCTTCCACAATCTGCCCGCCTCGTTCAGCCGCTGCGATGTAGCCCTCCGCTTGGTATTTGCGTGCTTCCTCCACGGTGGCTACCGGGATGATTTCCTTGACGCCGTATTCCATGGCCGTGCATATGGCCGAGGTGGCTCGAAGCACATCCAACACGACCACAAGTTGAAAGTCAGACTCGTAAAGGTGGTACTCTCCAGGGGAAAAACAGACTTCGATTCGGTTCATGTTCCGGTTCTCTTCAAGCGACGGGGACATTGTCCGTCAGAAACGCCGCTCTTCAGCCTTTGTAGAATGGAAACCGTGCCACGTGGCAAGAAACGGTTTTGTTCCGAATCTGAACCAGGAGGGGAGTGCCTTCAGGTGCGAGCGACGCTTCAATGTACGCCATTCCTATCCCGTGACCTAATGACGGGGACATGGTGCCGCTGGTGACCCGTCCAACCACGCGGCCGTCCGGGTGGAGAACGTCGTAGCCTTGACGTGGGATGCCCCGTTCCGTCATGACAAGACCCACCAGCTTGGCAGTGGAGCCCGTGGCCTTCTCGTTTTCAAGCCGATCCCGGTCGACAAATTCCTTGGTGAACTTGGTGATCCAGCCCAAACCAGCCGCGATGGGAGAGGTGGTGTCGTCGATGTCGTTTCCGTACAGGCAGAACCCCATTTCCATTCTCAGGGTGTCGCGCGCACCGAGTCCGCAGGGGGGCACCCCGGCATCGCGCAGGGCCTCCCACACCGCCTCAGCACCCTCCAGCGGAAGGTAGATTTCCACGCCTCCGGCTCCAGTGTAACCCGTGGCTGAGATCAACACGCGGTGCCCGAGCAAGGTGGCTTCGGTGAAGGTGTAGTAGGTCAACGTTTCCCACGGTGCATTGTCGTTGCGCGTCGGGTTCAGGGTTGCGAGTGCTGCGTCGGCTTCCGGCCCTTGCAACGCAATCAGGGCGTACCGATCGCTGTCGTCGGTGAGCTGGACGTCGAGGTCGCGCTCGGCGATTTGGGCTTGAATCCACGCCCAATCCTTTTCTCGGTTGCTCGCATTCACGACCAGCATGTACTTGTCCGAGGCGAGGCGGTACACGAGCATGTCGTCCACGATGCCTCCGTTGCCGTTGGGCATGCAGGCGTACTGCACCTTGCCGTCCACGAGCTTGCTCGCGTCGTTGGAACTGACCCATTGAATCAAGGCCAAAGCGTCTGGACCCTCCACAAAGAACTCGCCCATGTGGCTGACGTCAAACATGCCGCATGCCGTTCGAACGGCCTGGTGTTCGGCATTGAGCCCCTCGTACTGCACGGGCATCTCGTACCCGGCGAAGGGGACCATCTTGGCTCCAGCACGAAGGTGGGCCTCGTGCAGTGCCGTTCTAGACAACGTCGTGGTTTCCATGGTGCGAAGGTAGCAAGGCGGCTTCCGGTCCGACGTGAAAAAGCACGTCCAAAATGGACCTTCCTGGCACAAAGCCAAGCCGGTCTTCAAAGACTTGCGGGTAGCGCGGGGTGTTCAAGGAGCGCCAGCGGTTCTTTGGCCTCCAATCGTCTCGATTTTCACCCGATTGGTACGACAAAGAGTGAGCGGGAAGGGGTGTGCCGAGTTCGTGGCATGCCCATTCGAGGGAGGCCAAAGCGGCGTCGAGCCAAGAATTTCCGGGGTGAAGGTGTTGGACGGCCCACGCCTCAATTTCCGGAACGTAATGATCGAAAAACGGAGCGCTTCCGCAGTTGGTCCGCAGGACCTTCATCAAGGCTTCAGGACCGAACGCATCTGTGAAGAGCAGGTCCTGAACTCCCCGGGAAGCCGCAGAACGTCGATGCACCGGAAAGGTGAAGTCAACCGGACCTTGGGTGTTGACAAGGGCGATTCGGTTGCGCAGGCTTTGCTTGACAAAGTTCTCGTGGACGCAAACTGTGGCCCCAGGGAACTTAGCCAACTGAAACCACGCCAGCGGGGGGAACGTGGCTGCGGGAAGGAGGGGAGCTAGGTTCATGCTCGTCCTCCTTGCGTCATTTCACAGCAGTCATCATGCGGTCCCAGCGAATTTTTGATTCGCCGTGTTGCGCCTCGTTCTGCTTGCTGAACCAGATGAACGAAGCACAACCCACCACGTGGTCCTCTGGCACAAACCCCCACATCCGGCTGTCCGCCGAGCGATGCCGGTTGTCGCCCATCATCCAGTAGCCGTCCATCCCAAAGGTGTACGAGGTGGCCAATTTGCCGTCAATCCAAATCTCGCCGTTGGGCTTTTCCACCAAGTCGTGGTCTTCGTAGGCGGTGATCCAACGGCGATAGAGGGCGAGGTTCCGAGGGGTGAGTTCCACGGTGACGCCTTCTTTGGGGAGCGTCACCGGCCCGTAGTTGTCCGGGTCCCATTGGTTGAACTCTTCGTCCCAAACGTTGGGGAACATTTCGAGGCGGCCACGGCGGTGGGCGTTGCTCATGGGCTCGATGCTCGTGGCCAAGGATTGCATGGCACCCGCTTCACGTTCCGTCAACGCCATGACCGCCGAAATCCCTTCCGGGATGGCGCTCACAGGGCCGAGGTCGAGTTTGGTTAACGCCAACTTCCGGAACGCCACCTGAGCTTCGGCTTGGGTCGAAAACACCACCCGGTACTCCAACTGCAGGCCTTCTGGATTTTCAACCGGTTCCCCGTCGATGTGAAGCTGTCCTTCCACGACGCTGACCGTTTCGCCGGGCAAAGCGACGCAGCGCTTGACGTAGTTCTCCATCTTGTCCACAGGCCTGGCACGAAGTCCAGGATTTTTCGCCGCTTGGGCTCGTGCTTGGTCCAAATAGCGGTCGGGGTTGAGGGCAAAGGTTTGAACGTCGCCGCCAGCCCGTCGAATGCCCTCTCGTCGAAGAAGCGCATAGTAATCGTGCCCGACCAAATTGGGGTCCACGTAGACGGTGTCGCCGTGCGGGAAGCTGAATACGACGGCGTCGTATCGCTCCACGTCGCGCCATCCTGGCAAACGCAGGTTGGGAAGAGAAAACCAATCCGTGTAGCTCGGCGTGAGGCTGCCTGGCAAAGCGTTGTGAACGAACGGCATGGAGAAGGGCGTGCGGGGCAACTTGGGGCCGTAGGACGTCTTCGACACCAGGAGGTAATCGCCCACGAGCATGCTGCCTTCCATGGACGGGGTAGGAATCGTGAAGGGTTCAAACGTCAGCATGCGAAGCGACCCGGCCACCACCGTTGCCCAAATCAAGGCCTCGCTCCATTCGCGCGCCGTCGATTTGCGGGTCTTGGACCAGTCGCGCTTGCCGACCCACGTGTCTTTGCCTTGACGCAATTCCCAAAGACCCCACCAAGGCAGTGCGCCAAAGACCCATTGGTCCTTCGTGGAACGACGGCCAAACGCCAGGCCCAACTCGACATGCATGACGGTCAGCATCAGCAGGTTGATGCCTGGCACGAACAAAAACAGAACCCAGTACCACGGGCGCTGAATGAGGTCGAGCCACACCAAGAAGTGCAGTCCGGGAACAGCGCCTTTCCAGGAAGCGGCGTCGGAATCCTTGCGTTGCATCAACACGGGCAGCGTGGCGAGCTGCAACACAACGGCAAGGGCCAGCAAAATCCAAGGAATGAAGTTCATTGTTGAAAGAGATCAGTCATGGTGTAGAGCCCAAACTCCCGTCGGCGATGACGTTCCCACGTCCAGCGAAGGGCCCACACGGCGCCTTCAGCGAATCCGAGTCGGGATTTGGCTTCGTGCTGCAAAACAACGGAATCGTGGGCAGAGTCCCACGCCAAAGCGTGCAAACCCACCACTTCTCCTTCGCGCACGCTGTCGATGTCCAAGGGAAGGTTCCACCCGCCGTTTTGAGTGAATTGCTTGAGCGTCAGCGCTGTTCCGCTCGGGGAATCCTTCTTGTTCACGTGGTGAACTTCGCGAATGTGCGCCGTGTAGCCGTCGAGTTGACTCATGACTTCAGCAGCGCGCAAGGCGATGACGTTGAGTGCGTGAACGCCCGGGCTGAAGTTGGTGCTCCAAAACACCGTTCCGTGCAGGCGGCTCAGGGGTTCCTCGAGTTCTCCCAAACGGTGAAGCCACCCTGTGGTACCCGTCACCACGGGAACGCCTGCCTCCACGCACCGCAAAACGTGGTCAAACGCGGCTTCCGGTGCAGTGGCTTCAAACACGAGGTCAGTCGGTTCCCAAGGCTGGTCGCTGTGCACCCCCGTGCAGACCGTTCCGCCCTGGCGCTGCCACGCTTCCGCCACAGCGCTACCTAGTTTTCCGGCACCGACCACGGTCAGGGGCGGAAGCGTGCTCGGGGCTGGGAGGTCAGGGCTCATGGCGCGAAGGTTTCAGGTTCCAGGTCAAATGAACGGTTGGGACTCCCCACGTGGTGCCCATTCGGGCAGAGAGTTGGTCCGACGTGTCCAAGGAGCGGAGGAGCGCACCGGTGTTGGCGT
>JBDQOS010000091.1:0-2519 GCA_040261075.1 Flavobacteriales bacterium | reverse complement strand
TGCTGCTCGCCGCCTGGTTCCAAGCCGACCCCAAGGCCCAACACCGGTTCCTCGCCCTCCTGCTTCTCCCGTTGTCTTTGGTCATTGCGTACACCCTGGCAAGGCACGCAGATTACGGGTTCAGCAAAAGCGCCGGTCACTGGGTAATGAAGCCTTTCTTCAAAGATCACACGTCCTACGGCGCCGTGTTGGCGATGATGTTGCCCCCTGCCGTGGCGATGGCCTGGCGAAAGAATCAATCCACCTTGTCCCAAGTCCTTTGGTGGCTCGGGGCAGGATGGCTTGCGTTGGGCACGGTCTTGTCCTTCACCCGCGCCGCGTGGGTCAGCCTGGCTGCCGCGGCGGCTTTGTGGGCCTTGATGTTTCTGGGGGTGAGGCTGAAAACCCTGATCGCCGCAGGGACAATCGGGCTGGTGGCGTTGGCATTCAGTTGGGACGCCTTGGTGATTCAACTTGAACGCAACAAACAGGATTCGTCGGACGATTTGGCCCAGCACGTGGAAAGCATTTCCAACGTCTCGAGCGACGACTCCAACCTCGAGCGCCTCAACCGTTGGTCCTGCGCCCTTGCCATGTTTCAGGAGAGGCCTCTTTTTGGTTTCGGCCCAGGGACGTACCAGTTTGAATATGCGCCGTTCCAAACGTCCACCCTTCGCACCCGCATCAGCACCAACAACGCGGACCTGGGAAACGCCCACAGCGAATACCTCGGACCGCTCGCAGAACAAGGCATTCCGGGGCTGGTTGCTTGGCTGGCTTTGCTCTTGGTCACGGCTCACCTCGGATTCAAGCTTCAGCGCACGCTTTCTAACCCCGACGACCGACGGCTGGCCCTCGGTGTGTTTCTGGGACTCTTGACCTATTTCGTGCACGGCGTTCTGAACAACTACCTCGACACGGACAAGGCGAGTGCACCGTTCTGGGGCTTCTTGGCGATGCTCGTTGTGTTCGATTTGGGGACGTCCTCGGCGAAAGAGAAGCGTCCCGCCAAGCCGTGATTCAGCTCAGGTGAATCTGCAACTCAGCATGGCCGTGTCGTCCAAGGGAGGCTCCTCTCCCCGGAAAGCCTCAAGCGCAGCCACCACCGTGCGGTGAACAGCTTCGAGAGACTGGCCTTGATGGTGCGCCAACATTCCCAACAACCGGTCGGTCCCAAAGGGCACTTCCTGGTCGTTTTCTTGCTCAATCAAACCGTCCGTGTAGCAACAGAGCAAACCGCCGACCGGAACGACAATGGACCCCACGTTCATCGACGGGATCTCCCGAAACATGCCCAACCCCACGCAGCCTTCTTCCAGCAAAGTTGAACTCCCGTCTGGGTTGACGAACAACGGCGGATTGTGACCGCAATTCACGTAATCCATGGTGCGCGTCTGGGGTCGAAACACCGCCACGAAAAACGTGATGTACTTCTCGCCTTGCGCAATCTGCATGACCCGCCCGTTCAGGGTATTCAAGGTGTCTCGCAAGGAAGAATTGCCCGATTGAAACAAGGCTCTGACTTGCGCTTGGAAGTTGCTCATCAACAACGCGGCACTCATGCCCTTGCCGCTCACGTCGGCCATGCACATCACCACGTCTCCCGAATCGGTGTTGAAGGCGTCGTAATAGTCCCCGCCGACTTGTGTATGCGGTTGGTAGTATCCGGCCACGTCCAAGTCCAAGTCATCCCATGACCCCGGCAACAACATCGCCTGCATCTCGCCCGCCAGTTCGAGTTCACGGCGGAGCCCCTCTTGCTTCAAACTCCGCGCCACCATTTGGGTGTTGCGGCGCGCCACCACCAAAATGTTGGTCAACGTCACCAAAAAATTGAGGTGCTTCACCACGGGACTCACCCCGCGGTCGTCGTCCGTCGTGTCCCCCGCCAACGCCACGGCGATGACTTCGTCGTTTTGGTGGATTGGGACCACCACGTCTGAAGGGTGCTCGTCCCCGCCCATGGCCCCGGCCAACCCGATGGTGTCCAAATCCAGGCCCTTGAAAAAATCGGCGGGACGAGACATCGGCCACGACCCGTCTGTTCCTGCAGAAACCAACAATTGCCATTGGTCTCCTTCGAGGTCGGCTGCGTAGAGCACCAACCGATCGATGCCGAGGTTGGCTTTGAGCGCATCCACGTAGTGTTGCATCAATTCGTCCGCCGAGGATTGGGCGTTGATGGCTTCCGTGACCCTCAGGAGCGCATTCAGCTTGAAGTCCCGCAATTCGAGCTTCTGCTTCAGCCGACTTTCCTTTGGATTGGGCATGGCTTCGGAGGCCGAGAGGGCCTTACTTTTTGACGCGCTCGGAGTATTCACCGGTACGAGTGTCGACTTTGATCCAATCTCCCGTGTCAATGAACAAGGGGACCCGCACCTCCGCACCCGTGTCCACGGTTGCTGGCTTCAGCGTGTTGGTCGCCGTGTCTCCCTTGACACCCGGCTCCGTGTAGGTGATTTCCAATTCCACGTGGCTGGGCAAATCGCAACTGATGGCACGTTCCTCCTCCGCATGGAACACGACCAAACACATCGTGC
>JBDQOS010000090.1:0-3202 GCA_040261075.1 Flavobacteriales bacterium | reverse complement strand
GCGCCGTAGCCCGAGAAGGTCCGCACGTCGCTGCTGTTGGTCGCCGTCACGGCCACCATGTAGTCCGAGCCGCATCCCGTGGGCATGTCGCCCACCACGTCGATGTTCACGTTGTTGTTGGCCGTGGCGCCGCAATTGAGGATGCCCACCGCGCCGAGGTCGTCGTAGTACGCGCACCACACCGGGTAATTGGCGGGGTTGGCGTTGTCGATGCCCCACGAAGCGTTGGTGGCCACCACGAAAGCGCCCTGGGAGCCGCCTGAGGTGTTGTACAAGTTCCGCATCGTGTACGGGTAGTTGTACGCGGCAATGACGTTGGATTCGGTGAGGCTGCCCATTTGGATCTGCATGATGTCGACGTCCCAGTTGACGCCGGCCCCGCCGTTGCCGTTGTTGCCCACCGCGCCAATCATGCCGCTGACCGCGGTGCCGTGACCGCCTGCGCTGATGTTGTCGGTGCCGCTTGAGGCGTTCCACCCGTCGTAATCGTCCACAAAACCGTTGCCGTCGTCGTCCACGCCGTTGTTGGGCGTCTCGGCGTCGTTGGTCCAGTGGTTGGCCGCGAGGTCGACGTGGTTGTAGTTGGCGCCGCCGCCTTCAAGGACAGCCACCACGATTCGGTCGCCGTTGGCCGTGGTCCCACCGGTGGTGATGTCCCACGCCAGGTCGGAGTCGATGTCGTTGTCGGACGCGTCAATGTGGTGCCACTGCGACCCAAACTGCGGGTCGTTGGGCGTCGCCCGGTCCTCCACGTAGTGGTTGAGCTGTGCCGCCACCACCGAAGGCAAGTCGTTCAAGGAACGGAGCACCTCCTCCCCGTCCATCGCCACGTCGTCGTAGCTGAACAGGTAAATGGACGCGAGCTCGCTAAGCGTCTCGCGCAATTCCATGCCGGCGGGCAAGCCGTTGACGGTCAGGCCGTCCGCGGTCAGGTCGTGGGGCTTGACGTTGGGGTCGAGTTTGACGATGAGCTCGCCAGGGACAGGCGTGCCAGCGGGCGGATTGTTGACGAGGGTTTGGGCTTGCAGCATGAAACCGCAAGCAAGGCCGGCGAAGGCGCAAGCAAGTTTTCGTTGCATCGTGAGGTGGATTGGGTGCATAGACTCCCTCAAGGTCGGGAACGGACAGGCCAAATGCAAACCCTCACGACGGGTCGGCGTAGGCCTGGAGCAGCAAATCCAGGATGTCCCCTGCGCTTGCCGTGATGGGCGTGCCCGGACCGAAGACGCCGACGACGCCGTGGTTGTAGAGCGCCTCGTGGTCGCCGGGCGGGATGACACCGCCCGCCACGACAAGGATGTCGGGGCGGCCGGCCTCGCGCAACGCTTCGAGCAGACCGGGCACGAGGGTCAGGTGGCCGGCCGCGAGCGTGCTGACGCCGACCACGTGGACGTCGTTTTCAACGGCCTGGCGCGCCACTTCGGCGGGCGTGCTGAAGAGCGGGCCGAGGTCGACGTCGAAGCCGAGGTCGGCGAAGGACGAGGCGACGACTTTGGCTCCCCGGTCGTGGCCGTCCTGCCCCATTTTGGCCACGAGGATGCGGGGTCGCCGCCCGGCGAGGGCTGCGAACCGGTCGCTCAAGGCCCGGGTGTTGTCGTACGCTTCTGACCCTTCCATGGCCCGTGAAAATACGCCGGAGACGCGTCGGTCGGCCGGTTGGAAGCGGGTGAAGACCGCCTCGAGGGCCGCGCTGATCTCGCCGAGCGTGCAGCGCACGCGGGCGGCCTCGACCGAGGCGGCGAGCAAATTGCCGCCGCTGCGCGCCGCCGAGGTCAAGGCGTCGAGGGCTGCAGAGACGGCGTCGCTGTCGCGCGAGGCTTTGAGGGTCGCGAGGCCGGCGAGTTGCTGGCGCTGGACCTCGTCTTGGTCCACGACCAGAACCTCGACGTCGTCTTCCTCCTCGACCGCGAAGAGGTTGACGCCAATGATCTTGTCGCGGCCGCGGTCGATGGCGGCCTGCTTGGAGGCGGCGGCCTCTTCGATGCGAAGTTTGGGGAGGCCCTCGTCGATGGCCTTGGCCATGCCGCCCTTGTCGGCGATCTCGGCCATGAGGGACTCGGCGGAGGCGATCATCTCGGCCGTGAGGTCTTCGAGGACGTGGCTGCCCGCCCACGGATCAACGGCGGCCGTGTATCCCGCCTCGGTGGCCAGGAGCAGCTGGGTGTTGCGCGCGATGCGGGCAGACATGTCGGTGGGCAGGGCGATGGCCTCGTCGAGCGAGTTGGTGTGCAGGGATTGGGTGCCGCCCATCGTGGCGGACAAGGCTTCGATGGCCGTGCGCGCGACGTTGTTCCACGGGTCTTGGGCGGTCAGGGACCAGCCCGAGGTTTGGGTGTGGGTGCGGAGCATTTGGCCTTTTGCATTGGCGTTGAACTCCCCCTTCATGCGGTCGGCCCACAGCACGCGCCCTGCGCGCATCTTGGCAATCTCCTTCAGATGAGCCATGCCGTTGGCCCAAAAGAAGCTCAGCCGCGGCGCAAACGCATCCACGTCGAGGCCCGCCTCCACCCCCGTCTTGACGTACTCGAAGCCGTCGGCCAGGGTGTACGCCAGCTCAATCTCCTGCGTCGCGCCCGCCTCTTGCATGTGGTAGCCGCTGATGCTGATGGAGTTGAAACGCGGCATGTGCTCGGCGGACCGTACGCGACGATGTACGCGGTGCGGCCGTGGACCGTGCGTCAGTACGCGGGCTTCTCGACGGCCGAGGAGAGCAACGCGTTCTACCGCCGCAACCTCGCGGCCGGCCAAAAAGGTCTGAGCGTCGCCTTCGACCTCGCCACCCACCGGGGCTACGACAGCGACCACGAGCGCGTGAAAGGCGACGTGGGCAAGGCGGGCGTGGCCATCGACAGCGTCGAGGACATGAAGCGCCTCTTCGAGGGCATCCCGCTCGACCACATGAGCGTCAGCATGACGATGAATGGGGCGGTGTTGCCCATTTTGGCCTTCTACATCGTGGCGGCAGAGGAGCAAGGCGTGGCGCAAGACCAGCTGACGGGCACCATCCAAAACGACATCCTCAAGGAGTTCATGGTGCGCAACACGGTCATCTACCCGCCGGCGCCGTCGATGCGGATCATCAGCGACATTTTCGCGTACACCGCCGAGCACATGCCGCGTTTCAACTCCATCAGCATCAGCGGCTACCACATGCAAGAGGCGGGCGCGACGCAGGAGATTGAGCTGGCGTACACCCTGGCCG
>JBDQOS010000089.1:0-3288 GCA_040261075.1 Flavobacteriales bacterium | reverse complement strand
GCCTTCACGGACGTCATCCCCCCGGCTCGCGACCCCCTAAGCACGCACCTCTATCACCAGTACTGCGTCCTGCTCCCTCACGGCACCGACCGCGACGCCCTCCAGGCCCAGCTCCTTGGAGTCGGAATTCCCACTGCGGTCTACTACCCCACCCCCTTGTCCTCCCAACCCGCTTTCGCCGGCGCCGCAATCACGGCACCGGGAGGCACACCCGTCGCGCACGACGTGGCGGGACGCATTTTGGCCTTGCCGATGCACACGGAGCTCACCCCCGAGATGCAGCACAGGGTGGTTGCGGAACTTTTTCGACTTTTGTCCTCCACTTGAACCAAGCCTAACAACCTCCCCATGAACATCGCTGTAGTTGGAACCGGATACGTCGGCCTCGTCACGGGCACTTGCCTCGCCGAAACCGGGAATCGCGTGATCTGCGTAGACATCGACGAAGCCAAAGTCGAGGCCATGAAAAACGGGGTGGTGCCGATTTACGAGCCCAACCTCGAAACGCTGTTTGACCGCAACATTGAAGCCGGTCGGCTGGAGTTCACAACGGACCTCAAACACGCCGTCGACCGCTCCGACATCGTCTTCCTCGCGTTGCCCACCCCTCCCGACGAAGACGGCTCGGCGGACCTGAGCTACGTCCTTGGCGTGGCAGACCAATTGGGACACATCATGTCCTCCTACAAAGTGGTGGTCGACAAGAGCACGGTCCCGGTGGGCACGGCAGACAAGGTCCGCGACGCCATCGCCGCCCACGCCACCGTGGATTTCGACGTGGTGTCCAACCCAGAATTCCTTCGGGAAGGTTTTGCTGTGGACGACTTCATGAAGCCCGACCGAATTGTGGTGGGTTGCTCGAGCGAGCGGGGACGCCAAATGATGGAAGAGCTCTACAAGCCCTACGTCCGTCAAGGCAATCCCGTCATCTTCATGGACGAGCGCAGTGCAGAATTGACCAAGTACGCTGCCAACTCCTTCCTTGCCACCAAAATCACCTTCATGAACGAAGTGGCAAACTTCTGCGAGCTCGTGGGCGCCGACGTGGACATGGTCCGACGCGGCATGGGAACGGACTCTCGAATTGGCGCCCGTTTCCTGTTTCCCGGCATCGGTTACGGTGGGAGCTGCTTCCCCAAAGACGTCCAAGCCCTGCACAAGAGCGGAAAGGAGGCTGGCCACAACTTCCACATCTTGGAGAGCGTGATGGCCGTCAACGAATCCCAAAAAACCGTCCTCTTCGAACCCATGCGCGCCCACTTCGGAGGCGACTTGACGGGGGTGAAGGTGGCGCTTTGGGGTCTCGCGTTCAAGCCGGAGACCGACGACATCCGCGAAGCTCCTTCGTTGTACATGATTGACAAGCTTCTCGAGGCCGGCGCCGAGATCGTGGCGTTTGACCCGGAAGCCATGGACAACGTCAAGGCGCGCATCGGGGACCGCATCGGATACAGCAAGCGCGCGATGGACGCTGTCGAAGGCGCCGATTGCCTTCTGATTTGCACCGAGTGGGCAGCCTTCCGCACACCTGACTTTGACGCGCTTGCTGAAAAGATGAACGCCAAGGTCATTTTCGACGGGCGCAACCTGTACGAAACGAGCAAGCTTGCGAAATTGGGCTGGACGTACCGAAGCATTGGACGCCCCACAATGGAAGCACAGCCATGAGCAACAACGAAATTACCCACGCAAGCGAGCGCGTTCTGATTACCGGCGCTGCCGGGTTCTTGGGGTCACACCTGTGCGACCGCTTCGTGCGGGACGGCTTTCAGGTCGTGGCGATGGACAACCTGATTACGGGAGACATGCGGAACATCGAGCACTTGCTCCCGCTCCCCAATTTCACCTTCGTCCACCAAGACGTCACCGAATACATCCACGTCAGCGGCCCGCTGCACCACATTTTGCACTTCGCCTCGCCCGCCAGCCCGATCGATTACCTCAAGATTCCGATTCAAACCTTGAAGGTGGGGTCGTTGGGCGTGCACCGGTGTTTGGGTTTGGCCAAAGCCAAAGGCGCCCGCATCACCATCGCCTCCACAAGCGAGATCTACGGCGACCCTGAGGTCCACCCCCAGCACGAAGAGTATTGGGGCCACGTCAACACCGTCGGCCCGCGCGGCGTGTACGACGAGGCCAAGCGCTTCCAGGAAGCCATCACCATGGCGTACCACACTTTCCACGGTCTCGAGACCCGCATCGTGCGCATTTTCAACACTTACGGTCCGCGGATGCGCCTCAACGACGGCCGGGTGCTGCCTGCGTTCATCGGGCAGGCCTTGCGGGGAGAGCCCATGACGGTCTTTGGAGACGGGTCCCAAACCCGCAGCTTCTGCTACGTCGACGACCTGGTGGAAGGCATCGTACGGCTTCACTTCAGCGACGAAACGCGCCCCGTCAACGTCGGCAACCCGGACGAAATCACCATCGCCGAATTCGCCGAGGAGATCCTGGCACTGACCGGTTCCGACGTGGAGGTCATCCGCAAGCCGTTGCCCGTCAACGACCCCAAGCAACGCCGACCCGACATCACCCGGGCACGCGAAGTCCTCGGCTGGGAACCCAAGGTCGCTCGGTCGGAAGGACTCAAACTGACCTACGACTACTTCAAGGGACTCAGCCACGAGGACTTGCACCGAAGCGAACACAAAAACTTCGAATCGTACACCACACGCTGATGCCCGACTCCATCCATCCTTCTGCATTTGTTCACCCGTCCGCCGTGGTAGACGAGGGTGCTGTGTTGCACGAAGGGGCGAAGGTTTGGCATTTCTCCCACGTGATGCCTGAGGCGGTCGTCGGCCGGAATTCCAGCTTAGGCCAAAACACCTTCGTCGCCCGCGGCGTCACGCTCGGTGCCAACGTCAAAGTGCAGAACAACGTGAGTCTGTACGAAGGCGTTACGGTCGAAGACGACGTCTTCCTCGGCCCCTCGTGCGTGTTCACCAACGTGCGCAACCCGCGCAGCGCCGTCAACCGGCGCGGCGACTACGAACCCACCTCGGTCAAACGAGGCGCCACCGTCGGGGCCAACGCCACCGTCCGGTGCGGCATCACGCTCGGAAGGCATTGCTTCGTGGCTGCAGGTGCCGTGGTCACCAAAGACGTCCCCGACCACGCCCTGGTCGCCGGCGTCCCCGCCGTCTGCGTGGGCTGGATGTCCACCCACGGATGCCAACTCGAATTCGACCACGCCGGGCGCGCCGTGTGTCCGGAATCCGGGCAACCCTACCAACTCGAAAACGACCAACTTCGCCTCGCATGAACAACCTGCACGAGCAGCTCCTG
>JBDQOS010000088.1:0-9745 GCA_040261075.1 Flavobacteriales bacterium | reverse complement strand
TGCCCCGCCACCACGCGTTGCCGCTCCGTTGCGTCCGGCTTGATGAACCGACCGTAGAAGTCATGCACGAGGTAGCTCGCCCCAAGATTCAGCTGCGTGCTCATCGTGCTCATGAACGCGGCCAAAAGCGAAGCCGCCACCAGCCCCAACAATCCTGAAGGCAGCAGCGACAACATCGCGGGATACGCCAAGTCGTGCCCGACCTTGTCTTCAGCCACATGCGGGAACGCCTCGCGCAACGCGTCCAGATCGGGGAACACAATCAGGGATGCCAGCGCCACCAGAATCCACGGCCAAGGGCGAAGAGCGTAGTGCGCCACGTTGAACAACAAGGTCGCGCCGACCGCATGGCCTTCGTCTTTCGCAGAGAACATGCGCTGCGCGATGTAGCCGCCCCCTCCTGGCTCCGCGCCAGGGTAGTAACTGGACCACCACTGGACGGCAAGCGGAATCAGCAGCATCGGAATCCACGCATTCGCGTCGCTCAAATCCGGCAACAACGACAATTGGGGCACCACCGAGGGGTGCGTCAACAACCCGTCCAGACCGCCCACCTCAGGCAAATCCAAAATCCACCACGCGGCCCAGACGGAGCCGATCATGGCAAGAACGAACTGCACGAAGTCGGTCAAAATCACGGCACGCAATCCGCCCATCACGCTGTAGACCAACGTGATGCTGCACGTAACCAGAAGCGTCAACCAACCCGGCCAGCCAAGCAAGATGCCCCCGAGTTTGATCGCCGCCAAACTCACTGTGGCCATGACGAGCACGTTGAACACCAAACCCAGGTACAGGGCGCGGAAGCCCCGGAGGAACGCGGCCGCCTTGCCCCCGTAGCGCAACTCGTAAAAACTGATGTCCGTCAAGACGCCCGAACGGCGCCACAAGCGCGCGTAAACAAACACCGTCACCATTCCCGTGAGCAGGAACGCCCACCACGCCCAGTTCCCGGCGACACCCTGCTGGCGCACCAAGTCGGTTACGAGGTTGGGCGTGTCCGTGCTGAACGTGGTCGCGACCATGCTGACGCCGAGGAGCCACCAAGGCATGTTTCGGCCCGCCAGAAAGTAGCCGGCAGAATCGGTTTTGGCCTGTTTGCTCGCCCAAAGCCCCACCCCCAATGCCAAGGCGAAATACGCGCCAATGAGGGCCCAATCCAAGGTTGTCAACTGCATGAAAACAAGGATACATCAAGGGTGGGCCCGTGGGAAATCTCAGAGGCAAGGAGTTCCGAACAATCCGAGCAAGGCCAGCACATCGGTGACGGTGACGACCCCGTCGACGTTGACATCTGCTGTGCAGGACTGTGCACATCCAAACTCGGAAAGCACGACCAGCATGTCGGCCACCGACACGGTTCCATCGAGATTCACATCACCCGTGCACCCTACCGCAGGAGGGTCGTCCACGTCGTAATAGTCCCCAATGTCCGGGTAGGTCGGGCACACTTGACGGCTGGTGAAGGCGACAGCCGCAGCTCGTGTCAGGTCGTAGTAAGACGCATCTGTCACGTGAGGCACGTGCCCCGCACCTTCGAACGTGGTCAGTCGGTGATCGAGCCCCACCTCTTCCGCCCGGATGTGAACCGGCCAGCTGCCGTCGACCACCGTCACGTTGATGCCCAGCAAACTGACGGTCCCTGTGCCGTAAGGAACGGTGCCGTCGGCCGTGCCGTGCGTGCTCACCAAGGGAACGTCTCCAGCCTCGATCCAATCGACGTCTCCGATGGCTCCTGAAATGTTGATGATGGACAACACCTCGGAAGAATACCCGGGATTGCCGCTGAGGCCCTCCAGTCCTCCACCCAACCCGGGTTGGGTGAGATCGATGACGTCAGGCACTTCGGAGAGGTCGTCGATGTAGGCCGCGTGCAAGGCAATGAAAGCGCCTGCTGACGAACCTCCGAGCACGATTCGACTGGGATCAATGCCCCAAGGGTTTCCTTGCTCGGCATGGGACTTCCGGAAAAAACGCACTGCCGCCTTCGCATCGTGAACACCGCGAAGAACCGACTCCTGCAAAGACGTTTCGAGGTCAAAGAGGTTGTCAATGCCCAAGCGGTAACTGAAGGAGGCGGCAACGTACCCCATGCGGGCGAGGTCTTCGCACAACGGCACCACATCCGTTCCGTCGTTGCTCCCGGCCAGAAAAAACCCGCCGTGCGCCACCAGGACCACAGGACGATCCGTGACCTCATCTCCCGCCGGCAAGTAGATGTCCATGTCCAGTTGCTCCGTCGCTCCAGAGGAACCGACGTTGCTTCCGTACAAGATGCCGGTTTGGACCTCGATTTGGTCAAAGACGCGGTACCGGTAACGCGCCCCGTCGCACTGGGCAAGGCATGCCTCGCCCCAAGCGATGCAAAATGTTGCGATGAGCCAAGCCTTACGCACGCCCGTTCATTTGGAACGCTGAAAACCATGCATCCAAGTCACGACGCAGCTGCACCACGTCTTCCACGATGAAGTATTTCGTCTGGATGACGTCGGTCCGAAACGGTGTCTTCATCACTTCCTCGAGGGCAAAGGGGGTCAAAGAACTGCGCAACCCCCATGCGTGGTTGGTTTCCCCGTAGCTCGACATGATTCCGGCCCCCATCAATTCCGCCACCCCCTTCTCGCCGCGCACAAAACCAAATTCCACGAAGTACCAATACAAGCGTTGCAATCCAAGCACGGCCTCCTCTTCGCCCGCGCCCACCAACGCCGCACCGACTTCGCCAAAACGGTGCATGAACGCCGCGAAATCTGGATCCATCAGCGGTGGAATGTGTCCAAACGTGTCGTGGAACATGTCGGGCTCCTCGATGTAATCCAGCTGATCGGGACGGCGCACCCACGTCGAGGTGCAAAACCGCTTCGAAGCAAGAAGCTGAAAGAAATCCTCCACGGGAATCAATCCCGGGACAACGGCCAGCGACCAACCCGTGGTGGCGTGCAATTGCTTTTCCATCTCCGCCACCTTGGGAACCAAGCTTTGCGTCAAGGTGTCGCTCATTTGGTCCAAACAAGTCAGGTACATCGGAGAGGCCTTGCCTTCCAAATTGGCGCGCTGACGCTCGTACAAGCGCCTCCACGTGTCGTGGTGATCGGACGTGTAGTCGGCCCACAATTGCGACAATCCCTGGTCCATGTGATGAAAATACACCACACGAACCAGGGATTCAACCGCACTGACCTGGGAGGTGCCTCAATGCACCGCCAGGCGGCTTGTGGTCGCGCGACCGTCGTTGTGTGTCACCGACACCGTGTACATGCCGGCACTCAACCCAGCCAATTCCAACTGCACAACGCCGCCTTGCGTCCATTGACTCACTTCGGCGCGTCGGCCGCTCATGTCCCAAACCGACACGACGTCGCCGGCAGACAGCCCCTTCACCCAAGCTTGATCCCGCGCTGGGTTGGGCATCAGGACCCATTGGGCGGCTGAGCCTTCGGCCACCGCATCCGGGTTGCCTGTCACCGCGTTGATGATTCCACGGAATTCCTGGTGGTACAAGTTGGCCACGCGAGCGTCATGCACAATCACCGTGTTTTCGTCGTTCACGCTTTCTGCGCTGGACGACCAGTTGTGTGAACCGGTGATGACCAGCGGATCCGAGCTTACGTCGCTGTGGTCGACAATCGCGTACTTGTGGTGGCAATCGCCACTCAAATCGTGGGCGTACACCTGCACGCCGTTGCTGATGAGGTTGTCGAATTCGCTTCCCGTCGTGTTGACCTGTTCAATCACGCCGACCGGGCTCACGAAGAAGCTTTGGTTGAGCTCCACAATCGCCGAGCCCAAATCGTCGCGAGTCAAGGTCAGAAGCGCAAATTCAAAGTTCGCGTTGGCCGCTTCAATCTCCGCCAGGATGGCGGCGTTGGTGCCGTCCGAGGGCGAGAAATACAACTCCACAGGGCTCCCACCAATCAGGAAGTCCACCGGGGTGTTCCAGGCCTTATCCGCACCAAACTTGCTGTTGGCGGCATCCGGCGTCATGCCTTCCGCCCCCCACATTTCTTCGAATTCCAATTCGTAGGCGCGCGCCAAACTTTGGTCCTCGAACACAATCGCATTGTTCAAATCGCTCACGAGCTGACCCGTCGTCAAGTTGGTCGACCCGGTCAGCACAAATGCAGACTCCGCGTAATCGGCATCACCCACGATGAACTTGTTGTGCATGCCGCTGCCTTCGCCGTCCGTACGTGGGTGCGTCACCACAGCAGCGTCGAGGTTCATCAAGCCTACGTTGGCGTTGGAACCCTCGTAGATCCAACGGATTTGAACGCCGTTGGCCGCAGCCGCATTTACAGCGTCTTCCACCGTTTGGTCGTTCAAGTTGTACGCCGCCACATCGAGCGTGTGCTGCGCACTCATGATCCACGCCGCCACTGTGTCGTTCATGTCCGTGCCAAGCGAAAGCGCCAACTCCTCCGTCGCGACGCTGTGGTCGACAGCTCCGTTGAAGTACACGTGAATGTTCCCTGAGCTTTCAGACACCGTGGCGTACGGACGAATCGTCGAGTACGCCGTGGAGCCGTCCTCGAGCGTCGAAACGGCGCGGGCGTAGTAAATGGTTCCAGGCTCCAATCCCTCCAAATTCACAACGTGACTTGGCGTGTTTCCCGTGACCGCCGTAGCCGTCGTTCCCAAGTCCTCCGTGAGCCCGTATTCAATCGTTCCGTCGCACGCCAAATCCGTGGTCCATGACAACGTAAAGCTCGTCGTGGCGAGGTTGGTTTGCGTCACTGGTGACGTGTAACACAACGCCGAGGCGGGAATCAAATCCACCGGTCCGCGTGGAAGCAGTTGGTAGCCCCCAAACCCGTCAAACGAGAACTGCGACACGATGCCGAGCATGTCCACTTCGCACCCCGTCAATTCTTCTCCCACCAACGTGTTGCTTGTGCGGACGTAGATTACGCCCGACTCGCCTGCCGCATTGAAGTCGTAGGTGCTGTTGCCGGTGATGAACGTTCCTGCCAACGGGAACGTCACCCCGTTGATGCGCACCAATTGGCCTTCGAGGCTTTCGTCCATTTGGGCCGGCGTAATCTCCAAAGGCTCAGGCAACGTGCCGGCCCCGAAGAAATCCACAGACGTCAAGTTGGGCCCCACTTCGAGAAGCCCGTTGTATTCGGTGATTTCGCCCGTCACGCTGAGGCTGTCCCCAATCTGCGGCGTCGCATCCCAGTCGCCCCAATCGGCGCCCGGGTACAAGGCAATGCCTGCCGAGGCGTCCTGAAGGTATCGGACAGATCCCAGGTTGTCGTCGCTGGTCACCACGCCGGTGACCGTGACCACATCCCCAATGTTGTAGTTCTCGCGCGCGTCGAGAATGTTGTTTTGCGCCACGGCGGCCGTGGTCACGGTGGTGGCCACGAAGGCCAACGTCAATTTCAAGTTCATTCCTTGGGTTTCTTGTTCTGCAATCCTTTCAATTCAAGCACGGCGCTCAACCGCACCATGCGCGGAGGCCCCACAAAGACCTCAGCACGACCACTTCCACCCTCCAAACCATAGGGGTTGGGGGCGTACTGTGAGTTGTTGGTGGCGTCAGACACGTACAAGGCGTCGAGGGCGTTCGTGACGCTCAACCGCAACCTGAGCAAGGCGTTGTCTGAGACGTCAAACTTGGTTCCTGCATTGAAGTTGAGCAACGCGTAACCGGGCGTAACCCACACGTCCTTGGGATCCCCTTCCGTGATCACGTCGCCGGGAGAGAAGTTGGCGTAATGCTGCCAGAACCAGGTGTTCCGTACCGAGAAGTACATGCCGCGCTGAGGACGGTAGCTGACGGCCATGGAGATTTGGCGCTGTGCCGCATCCCCCACCTTCACTCCGTCGAGGTTCACCAACGTGTCCGCGATGCCCCCGCCGGAGACCCGCGTCAGGAAGGCGTTCGTAGTACGGTTGACCAAATCCACTCGTTCGTTGCTTGTCCAGCGCCAATTTCCTGCGGAAACCACCCCTTGAACGTTCAGTTTGCTTGTGGGGTCGTAGGCAAAGTCCCACTCAATTCCAGAGTGAACGGCGTCCGCGTTGAGCAAGTTGTAGCCCAAGTTTCGATCCACGTCGTCGATGACCGAAGCAGCCACCGCACCCCATTCTTCCGCACTTGCGTCGCTTTCCGCCAGCGCAATCAGCGCCTCGCGCCCCGCCACCGTAGACGTGTCGGCGTACACCGACAGGTTGGGGTCTTGCCAAAGGCCAGAAACCCCGTAGAACCGGTTGACTGGCTTGTTCTCCCAGCCGGTTCGGTACGCGTTGAGGTTGGAAGCGAATTTGCCCTTGGCGTACTTCACTCCGGCCTCCACTGCCTTCACGTACTGATTTTCAAAACCTTCGATGACGTTGTTGTTCAAGTCAAACACGGAGTTGAACAGCGGGGCTCTGCTCAAGTACCCCAAGTTCGTGTACGCGTTCACCCATTCGTTGAAGTTGTAGTTCCCACCGGCCTTGATGGTCGCGCTGTTCAAGCGTTCCCAGTCCGTGGTGTACGTGCTCAAACCCGGGTGATCCGCCGTCAAGAACGTCGTGTCCGTTTGCCATTCGGTCTCCCCCAACACCCGGAATTCGTCCGTGGATCGCACCTCGTACGTCGTGTCGTTCAACGTGACCACGTTGGGACGGAAGTAGTCTATGGCACGGTACCAACTCTGCGCTCCAGAAACGTTGACAAACGCGGAGTAGTTGTACTTGTCGAGCTCGAGCTGGAGGTACGTCCCACCCCACGCGACTTGGCCGTCGTCGTAGTAGTAGTATTTGTCGCCGGTTCGCAAGGGCTGTTCAAAGTCCGAGTTTTGGTCCCGACGGTCGTCGGGCGCGTCGTAGTAATCCGCACCAAACATGTCCCCAATCGTCCGATAGTGACTGCCGGTGTAATGCCGCGCGTCCACCCCTGCACTCAGCGAGAGCTGATCCGTCAAGGCTGAATTGAAGTTGGACAGCACCCCAAACCAACGGTGATCGTTGTGCGCAATGCGAATGAAATTCGACCCCTTGCGTTCGCCGTTCTCGTCCACGTTCAGCCCATTCGGTCCAAACTCAAACAGCTGATGCGAATCCCACGTCCCCTGCAGGTCGAGTGTGCCGTCCGCCACCCGCGTTCCTGGCGTGCTGGCCAAGGCCTCTCCCCCGCCGCTTCCAAAACTTGCGTAAGCGGTGGTGGTCAGCGTGGATTTGTCGGACAAACTCCACACGTCACGTACCGTCACGATGGGCTTGAAGTAAACGTTTTGGCGCGGGTTGTAACGACGAACGTCTCCGTACGTCGTGTCGACCTGCCCAGTCTCCTCGTTGAAATTGTAATGGACTTCCTGGTAGTTGACCATGAACTCGTTGAAGCCCCGCCCCCGAGACACAATGGACGTTTCGCTCAATCCGGAAAGCACGTTTTGCAACTCCGCTTGCCCGTCAGCGTCGGTAAGTTGCTCGGCCAAGTCGGTGTCGTATTCGTACACCTGCATTTGGTAGGCCCGTTGTCCGTGGCGCTGCGGTGCACCAAACGTCGTGAAGCTCAGGTTGTGGTTGCCCACCGTTTTGCGTCCCTTCAAGTAGTAGGCGTAGGCTTCCGACTCGAGGCCGTCCGCAAAACCAGTGTTGGTTTTGTAAGAGCCGACAAAGTGCAAAAAGCCCTTGTCCTGGTTTCCGAACACCCCCGCCAAGCTGTTGCGGTAGTACCCATACGACCCCATTTCAGATTGGTACTGAAGCGACCCGTTGGCCGACTCGTCTCCTCCCGTCAAGATGTTGATGGTCCCCCCTACGGAAGGAATGGCGAGCTTGCTTGCCCCGAGGCCACGTTGAACTTGCGTCGTTCGAACCACCAGATCAAGTCCGGCCCAGTTGCTCCAATACACCCACCCGTTTTCCATGTCGTTCATGGGCACGCCGTCCACCATGACCGCGAGGTTGGTTTGGTCGAACCCACGAATGGTCACACGCGCATCGCCGTCGCCACCTCCTTGCTGCGTGGCGTACACTCCTGGGGTCGTGTTCAACACCAACGGCAGGTCTCGGCCTGCCAACTCTTCTTGGATCTGGGCAGGAAGGACGTTGGTGAATGCGACTGGAGTCTTTCGGGAAATGACCACGTCCGCGGAAACCACAGCCTCTTTCATGATCAGCGTTTCCATCCGAAACCGCAGGACTGTCTCCGTTCCATCGCACACCACTTGCCGTTGCTGGCTTTCGTAGCCGATGTAGGAGACTTCCAAGGTCACCTCGCCCTTCGGCACGGGCAACGAAAAGGTCCCGTCCAGGTCGGTCGCGGCAAAGGCGCTGCCTGCCTTGATGTACGCTCCAATCAACGCGTCGCCCGTGAGGGCATCTTGAACCGTGCCGCGCACCGTGCACAGCTGCGCGTGAACTGAGGCGCCCCAAGCCAAACCGGCCAGGAGCAACAGGGTTGCTCTCGTCATGTTCCTCATGTGATTCGCCCCTTAGTTGCGAACCACGCGACGGGTTGTGCGCTGGCCGTTGGCGAAACGCACTTCCATCAGGTACATGCCGGCATGCAATCCGTCGAGGTTGATTTCCACCACAGATGTTCCCGCAACCCGCTCTGCGCGCACGGCCTGTCCGGCCAGGTTGTGCAAGACCACTTCACGAACCGTCGAGCCACCCTGAATCCAAAGCACGTCCCCCGTCGCAGGGTTGGGGTAAATTTGAATTTCTGGCGTTGAGGCCACGTCAGACAAGGACGTCGTTCCGCAGTCGCACACGTGAAACCCAAGGGTCAAGAAGACCTGGTCGAGCGTGTAGTTGAGGGAATCGTTGGACCAAAGGATGCCGTCCCATTCGTCGACAACCAAGAACTCGTCAAGCGCATCGGTGTCGCCTTGAAGCACTTCAGGCTTGCGGACCAGGGTGTGGTTTTGGGTCATCTCAGCCCACCCCGTTGTGCCGGGGTCTTCTCCGATTTTCCCGAAAATGTCGACCACCGTGTTGGTGGAGATTTTGCGAAGCACCATGGCGTCGTTGCCGTTGAAGTACATCGTGTTGTTCTCTTCGTACACTGGACAAACCCACAAATCAGCCGCTTCCGCAAGCTCGTCCCACACCGGCGCCTCGAAGTCCACACCGTCCGGATCTTGCTTGTCCAGCACCACCACCACAACGCTGTCGGACTCCAACATGCCAGACAAGTCCACCTTTTGGTTGTCTTGCGCCGCAGTTGCCCCGTTGGAATAACGCTCCAAGCGGTAGTCGCTCAAGTCCACAGTCGCGCCGGTGGGGTTGTAAATCTCCAACGCCTTGTTGTTGCTCCACCCCTCGATGTATTCGGAGATGAACAGCTCGTTGCATTGCGCTTGCGCGCCGAAGGAGAACGCTGCTGACATAGCCACCAATCCGATGGCTTTGAGTGAGTTGAAGGTGATGTTTTTCATCTTGAAAATCATTTAATGTGGAAGGATTCGTCGTGATTCGTTAGGGCGAAATTACCCTGACTTGTGTTATTTTCGACCAAACTTCCAAACCGAATCACCATGCTGGCTTTCGAAACGACCAAACCCGCGTCGACATCGTGCTTTCCCTTGACGGGATTTTTGCTGGCAACGTTGTCTTTTGTCCTGCTGCATGCGTTCGCTTACGCTCAACCCGGCGGTCTTGGTTGCCTTGTGGATGCGGGCATCAGCCCGCAAGAGGTTTGCATCGACGACCACATCTTTCTCGGCGGCAACCCCACAGTGCCAGAAGCACTTGCCAATGAAATTGCCAGCGTGCAGTGGGTTGTCCTCTCGGGCGACCCCAACAT
>JBDQOS010000087.1:0-2843 GCA_040261075.1 Flavobacteriales bacterium | reverse complement strand
CTGTTTGGAGACTACAGTTACGGCTCCGGACTCGGCCCCAAGGCACTTGAGGTGCCTCTGCTCATGGGCGTGCTTTGGTGGCTGCTCTTGCTTGGCACGCATCACTGGTCGGAACGATTGCTGTCATGGAAAGGAAGGACGGTGTCGCCGGTGGTGCGAGCCGCGCTTGCGGCGACGATGATGACGGCGCTTGACGGCGCCATTGAGCCCGTGGCCATTCGTGCCGGGTGGTGGACGTGGCATGCGGGACACATCCCCTGGACCAATTACCTCACGTGGTGGGTGGCTGCATTGGCTCTTGGACTGCTTTGGCGCGACGTCGACGACCTGAAAACAAATCGCCTCTCGGGCTTGTTGGTTGTGGTGTTTGCCCTCTTTTTCGTCGCATTGAACCTCATCCCTTGGACGCTATGAGCCTTGCCTTTCCCGCATTTGTCGTTTTGGCCACCTTCTTCGCCATGGAAGGCGTCGCGTGGTTGGCTCACAAATACCTGATGCACGGCGCGATGTGGTTCTTCCACGAAGACCACCACACCAACGGGCCGGGCTTCTTCGAAAAGAACGACGCGTTCTTCTTGATTTTCGCCATCCCGAGCGCCTACTGCTTCATCTCAGGAAGCTTGGCGGGAGACTTCCGCTTTTGGATTGGGACGGGCATCGCGCTCTACGGCGCGGCGTACTTCCTTGTCCACGACGTCTTCATCCACCAACGCTTCTCGTGGTTCAAGCGAACCCAAAACGCCTACTTCATGGCCATCCGGAAGGCGCACAAAGTCCACCACAAACACCTGGGCAAAGAGGACGGCGAATGCTTCGGGATGCTGTTTGTGCCGCCGCGTTACCTTCGCGAGGCGCGGAAAGCCCTGCGCAACCAACAGCAACGCGCATGAGCGAGTGGACGTATTTGTGGGTGAACCTGGCCGTCTTGGCGGTGCCTTTTGTGGCGAGCTTTGACAAGCGCGTGGCCTTTGTGAAGGAGTGGAAGGCCTTTTGGCCGGCGTGCCTGTTGACCATGGCAGGGTTCATTGCCTGGGACGTGTGGTTCACAAGCCGCGGGGTTTGGGGATTCAACGAGGCCCACTTGGCCGGCATCGATTTGCTCGGACTCCCAATCGAAGAGTGGCTGTTCTTCATCACCGTGCCGTATGCATGCGTGTTCACCTACGCGTGCTTCAAGAAATACATTCCCAACTCACCTCTGGGGCTTGGACATCGCGGGGTGACGACGGCCATGGCCGCGCTGTGCCTCGGACTGGCTTTCGGATTTTCGGACCGCGCCTACTTGGGCTTGACGTCGGCATTGTGCGCCGTTTGGCTCATCGGCGTCCTGATTCAGTGGCGGTCTTGGATGGGGCACTTTTGGTTTGCCTACCTCGTGCTTCTCGTGCCATTCATCTTGAGCAACGGCGTGTTGACAGGGCTGGATTTTTGGTCTTACCCCGTGTTGCACAACGCCCCAGAATCCATCGCCGACCACATCGTGTGGTACAACAACGACGAGAATTCCGGATGGCGCCTTTTCACCATGCCGGTGGACGACCTGCTCTACGGGTTGTTGCTGATCGGGGTAAACGTGAGCTTGTTTGAGGCTTTCTCTGCCCGAGGAAAGGCGCAAGTGCGCGTCAACGCCTGACCGCCCCCAATTTCGCGGTGACCGGCCGGTGGTCGCTCAATTCTATCTCGTGGGTAACGAAGGTCGCTGCCGCCAAGGTCGTGTCGGCGAGTATGCCGTCGATCCGCAATCCTGGCACTTTTCCAATGTGCGTGCCTCCAAGCCCGACGCCTGACGCCTCAAAGGTGTCTCGTGCTCGCCCCTTTCGAAGGCGCCTCATGGCATAGGACATCGGGCTGTCGTTGAAGTCCCCGCAAACCACCACGGGGAACGGACTTTCCTCCATGCGTCGACTCAATTCGCGTGCCTGAGCGGCTCGGGCTTTCGATGCCTTGGTCACCAGGTTCAGCAAACGAAGCCCCTCTTCGCGGCTTGGGCCGTCTTCCACCGCGGCGTAATCGGCTTGGCTGAAGTACAAACTTTGGAGGTGGACGTTGAAGACCCGAACCGGGCCCAACGGCGTTTTCAGGTCGGCCTGCAACACGCGGCCTCGCCCGGCGTCTTCCGGAAACATCCACGTCTCCCAGTCCAACACAGGCAGGGTCGTCGCCAGCGCAGGACCCGCCCCGTTGGGCCACGTGAGCACCTTCCGGCGCGGCGAATTCCAATTCAACCCCGCCTCCCGCAACACCCGCACCCCGTCGCCAGGAAATTCCTGCATGCACCACACAGCTTCGCCTCGGTTGGCCAACCACGTCGCGAGCTCCCGGCGCGTCTCGTCCCCGTTCAGCCACCCGAATTCGTCAAGCCGGCGGACATTGAACGAGAGGACACCCCATTCGCTTTCTGGGACCAACTCGCCGTTGGAGGGCCCCAAACCCAAGGAAAAAACGAGCATGAACGAAGGCCACGTTGCCATCAACACCAAGGCCGGAAACGCCGCACGAATCCACCGAAACGACACCACGCGCCACACCACCCCAGCCGCAAGCAAGACCCAGCCCAGTCCGTAGGTCAACCCAAACGGCGCCAACCACGGAAACCAAGACGGAGAAATGCGCACGGCCAATTCCCCCAACACCACCAAGCCCATGCCGGGCAGGGTGAGCAGCGCTGCTGAATCAACGCGCCGACGCTTGGGCTTCCCCTTCTTTTCCACAGGTCGTGCGGCCACAGTCAGCGTTGGCTTTGGTCAAACAAAAACCGCTTCTCCTCTGGAGAAAGGTGGTCGTACCCGTGCTTGGAAATTTTGTCCAAGATGGCGTCAAGTCGATCCTCGCGTGCGGCCCGT
>JBDQOS010000086.1:0-3028 GCA_040261075.1 Flavobacteriales bacterium | reverse complement strand
GAGTAAGTTGCGTCTCTGGTTATGTAACAGTCTGAGCGCGTTGAGGTTGTGGAAAGAATTTCTTAGGGCAAGGGTGCAGATTCCATCGAAGTTGGGGCACTTTTGTGGACTGATTTACCCAATTGTTTCACACCTCATGCCCATGAAATTTTCAACGTGTTTGCCCTTTTTGGCTTGCGCCGCTTTGGCATTTTCAGCCACTCACGCGTTGGCGCAAACAGAAGTCGTTTGGCCAGCCGACGTAACCAACGGTTCGTGCACCAACAATTTGTCGGATTACTCAGACGAGCCCATTGTGACTCTGGATTCTCTGTGCGTAGAATTTGCCTCAAGCTTCGCCGACATCGTGTTGGAAGGAGACTGCGCCCAGGAAACTTGGGTCGACCGCGTTTGGACGGTGGTCGCGTGTGAGGACACGCTGATTCACACCCAAATCATTCGATTGCGAGACACCTCGTCGCCATTCGTCTTGAACCCGTTCACCAACGGAGGGCACTTCTGCAACACCTCCCTGGATTGGCTTCCTGTCATTCAAGACAACTGCGACGCAAGCATGACCGGGGGATTCAGCACACGAGACTCCGTGTTGCTCTGTCAAGGCGTTCTTTCGTTCGACGTGGTTCTCGACATCGCAGACGATTGCGGCAACCACCTTGATACCAACTACACGGTCTACCTGCATGACCTTGACGCACCTTCGTTCAGCAACGTTCCCGCGGATGCCGTGGTCGAATGTGGTGAGGATGCGAACCTCGAAGATGCCACCTTTGAGAATTGCGGTGGCCTCACGTTTGCATCTTCGGACGTCACGACGTTTCCTTTTTGCAGCGGCTCTCGCTTGACCAGGTCGTTTGTGTTGACGGACGCCTGCGGGACGAGCACGATCGCAAGCCAAGTCATTGAGTTTATTGACACGGCGGATCCGGTGATTGAGATGCCTGAGGACGTCGAGGTAAGCTGCCCCGAAGAGTTGGTCTTCGCACCCGTTTCAGTCACAGACGCGTGTTCCGAGGTGGTGGTCGTCGAGTCTGTGGACACCGTGGACGTGGCTTGTGGATTGCAGTTGTTTCGACATGTGTTGGCCCACGACGCATGTGGGAACATGAGCGAGGCGACCCAAATCTTGACGCAAGTTGACGACACACCGCCAACCTTCACGTTCGTCCCTGGTGACCTGACCTTGGGTTGTTCCATGCCAATCCCGGAAGTGGTCATGGCGGAAGCCACAGACGAATGCGGCAGCGCAGAAGTGACGCTTTTGGAAACTTTGGAAGAAGGGGACTGCCCTGCGGAGTACACCCTTGTGCGAACTTTCGTGGCGAGCGACGCGTGCGGAAACGTTTCCGAAGCGGTTCAGCGCATCGCGTTTGAAGACGCCGTTTCACCCACGGTGACTCTCAGCACGGCTGCTCAAGGAGACACGTTGGTGGTCGATTGCGGTCAGCCCATTCCGTCCGCCGAGTTGGAGGTGACGGACGATTGCAGTTCCTGGACAACTTCGTCGACATTCAACGCCCAGCAGGGGTCGTGCAACGGTGAAAACACCCAAACCTTGACCTACACGGTCACGGACGCGTGCGGCAACGCGACTTCTGTTTCTCGCCTTGTCGTCGTGACCGACAACGAGGCCCCTGAGGTTGAATTCGTTCCAGCGGACACCTTGATTTCTTGCAGCTCCGCCATGCCTTCGGACGTCCCCGTGTTCAACGAAGTGTGCAGCACGGCGTCAATGGAATTGGAAGAATCGGTTGTCCCAGGAAGCTGCCTTGGGTCAGAAACGGTAGTCCAAACATGGACGGCCACAGATGCCTGCGGGAACGCGAGCACGGCATCACGTACCGTCACGGTGGTGGATACCGTGGCACCTGTGCTGCTCACGGAGCTCCAAGATGTGATCTTGGAATACGTGCCTGGCCAGCCTGAAGGAGCCGCGGCACTGCCTGTCCCGACGTTGGAGTTGGTCGACGACTGCGACTCCGACCCCGCGTGGACCTACTCGGACGAACTTGTCGAAACCGATTTGGTCACGGAAGCGTGGAACCGTGAATTTGCGGCCACGGACGATTGCGGAAATCAGGTGACGGTCGTCCAACATTTCACCGTTTACGTCAGGGTAGATGGATGCACGAATTCAGAGGCCTGCAACTACGCCCCTTTGGCGAACGAAGACGACGGCTCATGCTTGTTTGCTGACGCCTGCGGCAATTGTGGCGGGATGGCGTACGCGGGCTGCACCGACGCCACCGCGTGCAATTACGACGCAGGCGCAGGTTGCGACGACGGCTCCTGCCTCTTCTCGGACGTTTGTGGAAATTGTGGAGGGGATTCCTATGCGGGTTGCACGGATGAGTTCGCCTGCAATTACGACCCAGATGCGGGGTGTGACGACGGGTCGTGCGTCTCGGAGGAGGAATACTACGATTGTGCCGGCGAGTGCACAATTGACGTGGACTCAGATGGAATTTGCGACGATGTCGACGACTGCGTGGGAGAATACGACGCGTGTGGCGTCTGCAACGGCGACGGCACCCTTTGCGTGGGGTGTGTCGATCCGTACGCATGCAATTATCAATCTCTTTCTGCCGGCACGTGGACGACGAATTTTGGGCTGTCGAGCAACCCAGATGTGAAAACCTTGGATGTCGTTGGTGACGATGGAGGGTATGCCTTCCATGGCACCCTTCTCGATTTTGACATGGTGCAATTGCAAGGAGACACGGTGCAGCTCACCATGTCCTTTGCGGGTGTGATGGAGGTGGCTGGCACGGCTGTGAATGCGTTGGTTTCGGCTCCCATTGTTTTGCCCAACGGCTTTTCAAGTTTGCCGGAATCGGCGGATTTTGTCGTCACCGCCGGCGACGCGTCATGGATCTTGACGGCCACGGTTGCGGATGAGATGGCCACGGGGCTGTCGGGTGAAGTTTCGGCATTTTCTCTTGCCGCAGTCGACGACGGCTCCTGCCAATACGACGACGCGCTGGGCGAGTGCGGTGGCCAATGTGCAGCCGATGTGGACGAGGATGGCGTC
>JBDQOS010000085.1:0-6990 GCA_040261075.1 Flavobacteriales bacterium | reverse complement strand
TGTGGCGCTCTTGGGACTACAAGATGCAAGCCGCGGAAGCGCTCAAGCTCACTGGCGACGACATGAAAGGTTTGGGCTTGGTGGACGACATCATCCCGGAACCGCTCGGCGGCGCTCACGCCGACCGCGAAACGACCTACGCCAACGTGAAGAAATTTCTCACACGCGAACTCGACAAACTCCAAAAACTAGACGCCGACAAACGGATCAACAACCGCCTTCGCAAGTTCTCCAACATGGGAGTCGTTGCAGGCTGATTTCTGTCCTTGAGTTGGTTACTTTTGCCCCTGAATTCACAACACACATGCGCATATTTTCTTTTCTCATGGCAGCCGTCCTTCTCGCGGGATGCAGCTTGCCGAAAATGATCAAGACCGTTGAGGACATCAGCCTTGAGGTCAAACCCTCTCCTGTTGTTCTCCAAGGCGACGACGTCACCATTGACATCACCGGAAAGTTTCCACCCAAGTACTTCGCCAAGAAAGTCACGGTAGCTGCGACGCCTGTGTTGGTGTGGGACGGCGGTGAATCCGCGTTCGAAACCGCCAACTTCCAAGGAGAGGACGCGGCCGGAAACGGCACCGTGGTAAGCTGGGAAAACGGCAAGTCCATCAGCTACAGCGCCACCGTGCCGTACGAAGTGGCCATGAAAGACAACGCCCGCCTCGAGCTCCGCATGTCTGGAGCCCAGGGCGACAAAACCGGTGATTTCCCGGCCATCGAATTGGCGCTGGGCGTGATGGCCACCCAAGATTTGGTGCAGCCCGATGAGCAGTTTGTGATTGCGCCTGACAACTTCCAACGCGTGATGACGTACGTCCAAGACCTGACGTTGAACTACGGCTACCAGAGCAGCTTTGTGAAGAGCACGGAGTACCGCGACGAAGACTGGAAAGCGGCGAAGGACTTGATTGCGTTGGCGGCCTCAGCCGACAGCGTAACCATTTTGGGAATTGCGACCCAATCGTACGCTTCGCCCGAAGGGGAGATTTCGTTGAACGAAGACCTCGCGATGGACCGTGCCAACAGCGCCAACAAGGCTGTGACCAGCGAATTGGGGCGCAAGAAAATTGCGTTGGACGAAGCTGCAGTCCAGGCCATGCCCAAAGGCGAAGACTGGGAAGGATTCAAAACGGCCATGCGCGCCTCAGACATCGCCGACAAGGACTTGATTTTGCGTGTGCTGGAGATGTACAGCGACAAGAACAAGCGCGAGCAAGAAATCAAGAACATCGCCAAGACGTACAAGGAAATCGAGGACCGCATCCTCCCAGACTTGCGTCGCTCTCAAGTGGCCATCACCTACACCGTGGAAGGCTACACCGACGAAGAGCTGGTCGACTTGAGCAAGAACAACCCGGAAATCCTGACGGTGGAGGAGTTGCTTTTCGCAGCGACGTTGTTTGACGACCCCAACGACCAACTTGAGGTGTACCAAAACACCGCGCGCGTTCACGGCGACGACTACCGCGCACACAACAACGTGGGCGTCACGTTGATGGAGCTTGGCCGCATGAAGCAAGCCGAAGAGTCGTTCAATGCGGCCAAGGCGCTCGCTGCGAACAACGGTACGGTGAACACCAACCTCGGTGCCATTGCCCGTCAAAACGGCGACACCAAAGCTGCCGAGGGATACTACGGCAAAGCTTCAGGCAGTGCGGAGTTGAATTACAACAAAGGCGTGCTTGCCATCACGCAAGGCAACTACGGCCGGGCCATTTCCAACATGGGCAACAACAGCACCAACAACCTCGCGCTCGCGAAAATCTTGAACGACGACGCCAACGGCGCTCGCACCACTTTGGAAAACTCTGGTGACGACAGTGCCATCACGAGCTACTTGCTCGCGGTGTGTGCAGCGCGCTTGAAAGATGCCGCGGGCGTGAAGAAGCACGTGGGAGCTGCTCTCGCGAAAGATCCCACCCTGCGCGATCGCGCACAGAACGACCTCGAATTCCGCAACTACAAGTCAGCCCTTGGCATGTAATTGATGAGAAACGCGTGTGAAAAGCCCCGCCGGTTGGCGGGGCTTTTTCATTCCCAGCTGAATCGTTTGTCGAAAAGAGAAGCGATTCAGGTGTGGCGCATGTGGAGGGCTGCATGCCACAAACAAATGCCGGCGCAGACACTGACGTTGATGCTCTGTTTGACGCCGTATTGCGGCATCTCCAGGACGACATCGCATGCCTCCATCACCTCATGGGAGACCCCACGCACCTCGTTTCCAAGCACCAACGCCCACCGCTCCGAGGGTGCTGGGCTCCAGTCCTGAAGGGACGTGCTCCCCTCTGCCTGCTCCACCGCAGCGACCTTGAATCCTTGCCGCTGAAGGTTTTGGACTGCGTCAAGCGCACTTTCATGCGCCTGCCACGGCACGTGGTCGCTGGCGCCGAGGGCACTCTTCAGGATGTCGCGGTGAGGAGGATGGCACGTGATGCCGCACAGGTCGAGGCCGTCGATGCGGAATGCGTCCGCGGAACGAAAGCATGCTCCCACGTTTTGGCCGCTCCGAATGTTGTCGAGAACCAGCCGCAGCGACAAACGAGGCGCCTCCCCAAATTCATGAGACAAGACGCGTTCCCCTTTCACCAATGACGCCACTTAATTGACGTGAAGCGTGAAGGGAAGGCGGGCCTGGATGGGGTCTCCTGACTCGACCATGCGACGGACCTGCCACAATTCGCGAAGGAGTCCTTCCTCCACGCCGGTGAAGCCCAGCGCTTGCAATCCAGCCTCGACACCCGTGAGATCTTCCATGAAGGCCTCGAAGGGGTCTTGTGCCTCCGGGAGGGCAACGCGACGAACGTCGTCGCGATCGAGGTTGGCGAGCTCCGCGGCCTTGGCCACGGCGTAGTCCAGGTCGCCGATTTCGTCAATCAGCCCGTTCTCCAAGGCATCTGCACCGGTCCAAACCCGGCCTCTTGCGAGTTCTTCGACGCGCTCACGGGACATGTTTCGGCCTTCCGCCACCCGTTGAGTAAACGCGTCATAAATGTCGCTGACACTCTCGTTGATGGCTTCCAACGCGACGGCGTCCGGAGCAAACAACCCGTCGGGTTGCCCCGCGTGATCGTGCAACGCCACCTCATCGAACGTGATGCCTACGTGCTCCTCGAGCATGCCTCCGAGGTTAGGGATCATGCCGAACACGCCAATCGACCCTGTGATGGTCGTCGTGTTGGCGAAGATGTGGTCGGCTGCGCAGCTGATGTAGTACCCCCCTGAGGCTGCGAGGTCGCTCATGCTCACCACAAACGGCTTTCCAGACTCCTTGAGCAGAATCGTCTCGCGCCAAATGACGTCACTCGCCAGGGCACTTCCGCCCGGGGAATTGACGCGCAACACCACCGCTTCGACATCCTCGGCCAAGCGGGCCTCGCGCAAGGCTTCAGCAATGGTCTCGGAACCAATGGTTTCAGCATCGCCTTTGCCGCTTTCGATTCCGCCCACGGCGTAAATCACGGCGACGTTGCCGCCCAAATTCTTCGCATCGTCGTCGCCGTCCTCCTCTTCACCTGCCTTTTCCAACGCGGCAGTCAAAGCGTCCAACCCGCCGAGGAATCGCTCTGCAAGCGTGTATTCGCCGAGGGAAATCATCTCCGGCTCTTCGCCTTCGAGTTTGTCGCGAAGCAAGGCCTCCAATTCGTCTTCGTAGAGCAGACCGTCAACCAACCCCGCATCGACCGCGTCTTGGGGGCTGCGGATGGCGAGGCGATTGGCCAAGTCGTCGAGGGTGCCTTCTTCAAGGTGGCGCGCCGTTTCCACGTCCGTGCTCATGTCCATCCAAAACCCTTCGAGAAGGGCCTTGATTTGCTCGCGGTTGGCTTCGCTGAAGTCCTTGCGCAGGAACGGTTCGACCGCGCTCTTGTACGTGTTGTTGGGGCCGCGCACGACCGTCACGTCGATGCCGAGCTTCTCAAACATGCCGGGGTAGAACATGCTTTGGCTCCGAAGGCCGTTGAGGAGCATGCCCCCTTGCGGGTGCAGGTAGATTTCGTCCGCAGCGGAGTTGAAGTGAAGGGCGCGTTGGCTCATCGTCTCGGCCCACGCCACCACAAACTTGTTGCTGTCCTTGAGGATGTCGAGTCCCGCGCGAAGGTCCTCCATCATGCTTGGCATCACACTGACGTCGTCGACGTTCAGGAGCACGCCTTGGATTTGGTCGTCGGCCGCAGCGCGCTCAAACGCATCGAGGATTTGATTGAGTCCCAATTGCTGGGTGGGTTCAAGGCCGCCCGCGAGGCTGAACGAAAAGGGCACGTCAGTGCCGCCGCGCTCGACAATGGAGGCGTCGAAGGTGAGCTCGAGGATGTTGGCGTCATTGAGGTCTACCTCTGCGTCAGCCATGGGGTCCGCGTCCGCGAGAGCTCCCACCAGGCCACCAATCAGCACGCCTACAAAAATGAAGATGAGGACCGTGCCTGCTACCAGCAGGCCAAGCGTCGAACCGATTGCCGAGCTGAGGATGTTTTTTCCAAATGAAGACATGGCCCCAAAAGTAGGCCATGGCTGGGGTTTAGGGCTACCTTCGGCGCCAAGGAAAGTGAAGACCATGCGCACGGTGTACTTGGGGTTGGGAACGAATTTGGACGACCGGGACGGTTGGCTCGACCAAGGATTGGCGTTGCTCGAAAAGCAGCTCGTGTCCCGACGTGCGGTGCAGGCGATGACCCTTTCTGCGCGCTACGAAACGGAAGCGTGGGGCATGGCGCCTGGCACGCCTGCGTTCCTAAACATGGTCGTGGCCGTGGACACCGACCTGCCCCTCCCTGACCTGTTGCGTTTGGGGCTGGACGTGGAACGCGAATGTGGACGGGTTCGGGACCCCGAGGCGGAAGGCTACACGAACCGTACGCTCGACGTGGACGTCTTGTGCACCTCGAAGGGCGAAACGTGGGAGGCGAACAAGGCAACGGGGTTGGACTTGAACGTGCCGCACCCGCTTATGATGACGCGTCGGTTTGTGTTGCAACCCTTGGTGGATCTGGCCCCTGAATTGGTGGTGAAAGGAAAGACGGTAGCCGACGCTTTGGAGGCCTGCCCCGAGGAACCCCAAGTAAAGTTGCACGTCGTTGAACCCGTGGAAAAGCGCTGAACGATGTACGCGAGCATTGCAATCGAAGGAGGAATTGGCGCCGGAAAGACCACGTTCACGACGTGGTTGGCGAAGGACTTGGGGGCGGAATTGATGCTCGAGCGATTCGAGGAGAACCCGTTCCTCGAGAAGTTTTACGAAAATCCCGAGGCGCACGCGTTCAGCGTGGAGCTGTCGTTTTTGGCCGACCGCTACAAGCAGATGCAAGGTGCAATCAAGAGCCGCAACCTCTTCAAGCAAAGGCTGGTGGCGGATTACAGCTTTGCGAAGAGCCTGATTTTCGCGAAAGTCAACTTGCCCAAGGACGAGTTCAAGCTGTTCAACACCATGTTCCAGATGATGGCGGATCAGCTGCCGCAACCGGAAGTGGTGGCGATTCTAGATCCGGGGCGAGCGCGTCAAGAAGCCCAAATCGTCAAGCGCGGCCGCGATTACGAACAAAACCTGCCCGAGGGCTACCTCGACCGGGTCGCCAAAGGATACGCTGCGCACTACAAGCACCACCGCGGTTCGCGGGTGCTGTGGGTGGACACGTCGGCGCTGGACTTTGTGGCGCGCGCTGAACAATTGACCGTGCTTCGCGACGCCATCTTGACTCCGCGCAAGCCTGGCGTGCACCGCATCGAGGTGCGTCCCTAACTTCACAGCATGCCTTCGACGCCCCATTTGAAGAACGAGCTCGTCGACATGGCGGGATGGCCCGAACTCGACGAGGTTGACCTCGTGCCCGTCCTCCCCTCCTACGCCAAGGCGCGTGCCGTGGTTTGGGGAAGCGTTGCGCTCGGAACGGGGCTGGTCGTAGCTGGGCCACTCACGGCCATTTCCGTGTGGGGCGACAGCGCGCCGCCGTGGCAGATTTGGGTCATATTAGGAGGGGTATGGGCGATGGTGATGGGGCTCTGGGGGCTCGAAGAATGGAAGGGATGGCCGCTGCGTGGGTACCTCGTTCGAGAGCACGACGTGGTGTACCGAAGCGGATGGTGGTCGCGCATTGTTGTGGCCGTGCCTTTTTCTCGCATCCAACACAGCGAAATCCAGCAGGGACCTCTGGGCCGGTGGCTGGGGTACTGCGCCTTGAAACTCTACACGGCAGGCGCCGCTGGAGCCAACCTCGAAATTCCTGGTCTAAGCATGGCCACGGCACGCAACATCCGTCGCCTGCTTGAAGACGGCAACCATGGCTGAAACTCGGTTCGCGTTTGAAGTACCGCGCCGCCAGCACGCTGTCGGCCTGCTCGTCCTCGTGGGGTGGCAGGCCCAAATGATGCTGCGCGCATCCTGGCCCATCCTCATCGCGGCATACGTGCAACAAGAAGAAGACGCGAAGTACTTTGCCTGGGCCCTCGCGGCTGGTGCCGTGCTGACGGTGCTGGGGGCAGTGCTTCATTTTTGGCGTTTCTCCTTCAACGTCAAAGACGACAAATTCCACGTCCACAAAGGGGTTTTCGTGCGGGAGAAAATCAACATCCCCCTCGAGCGCGTCCAAGCAGTGCATGTCGAGCAAAACCTCATCCAGCGCGTTTTTGGCGTGTGCGGATTGCGGGTCGACACGGCCGGGTCCAGCGGGTCCGAGCTGCGTATCCACGCCCTGAAATGGGATGAAGCCCGGGCTTTACGCGAAATGCTGACCGCCGAGAACGTGCCCGAAAACACCACAGCCGAAAACACCTCTGCTGAGACGCAGACGAAAACGGGGCGCGCCCCGTTGCTCGAACTCGACGTGCGCACGCTCCTCAAGGTCGGGCTCTCCCAAAACCACCTCGCCAAAGTGGCCTTTGCCATCGGCGGCTTGATCACCTTCCAAGGCGTGGCGTGGGAGGTTGTCGCCGAGCTGTGGGCCCGAGTTCCGGGGTTTTGGCGGACGGTCCTGCTCTTCCTTTCGCCCCTCATTCTGG
>JBDQOS010000084.1:0-4342 GCA_040261075.1 Flavobacteriales bacterium | reverse complement strand
TCAGGCTTGCCCGAGGCGGTGTTGGACGCGCTGAAGGAGCGAGGCCAAACCGTCTGCACCGCCGAGTCGTGCACGGGCGGCACCGTTGCATCCATGCTCGCAGCCGTTCCCGGCGCAAGCGCAGCCATGTGGGGCGGGGTGGTGGCGTACGACAACACCGTGAAGGTGGTGCAGCTCGGAGTGGCGCAGGGCGACTTGGGCGCGCACGGCGCCGTGAGCGAGCCGGTGGTGCTGGCCATGGCCCGCGGGGCACGGGAACGCCTTGGAACGACGTGGGCGGTGTCGACCTCAGGGATTGCCGGTCCGACGGGCGGAACGTCTGAAAAACCGGTGGGTACCGTTTGGATGGCGGTGTCGGGCCCGGACGGGGAGCGGGCGTGGTGCCATCGGTTTGGGTCCCAACGGGAACGCATCATTCAGCGCGCGGCCCGACGCATTTTGACCCACCTTCACCAAGCTATCCAAGATGGAGGGGTGAAAGGGTTGGAGGAATAAAGAAAAAGTCGTTTCTTTGCAGTCCTAAAAATTAGAGCCATGAGCCGCGTCTGTGAAATTACCGGGAAGAAAGTGATGGTGGGAAACAACGTTTCGCACTCTCAGCGTAAGACGAAGCGTCGCTTTTACCCCAACCTTCAGCGCAAGCGCTTCTACATTTCAGAAGAAGACCGCTGGGTGACCTTGCGCGTCTCTGCCAAGGCCATCCGCACCATCAGCAAGATTGGTGTCATCGCAGCCATGAAGCGTGGCGAGGAGCTCGGAGTGTTGGAAGCGAAGTAAGTCTTGCTCGACGATTGGGCACAGGCTCAAGCAAAACGACCCGCCATTTGGCGGGTCGTTTGCGTTTGAAAACGTTCGCTTGATGCTGAAATCTGCACAAAAGGGCAGATTCGTTCGTTGTCAGTTGTCCCCCAAAATCAAAGGAAGCCCATCGTTGCCGCCACCCACCACCACAATCTTGGTGTTGTTGCTCTTGGCGATTTCCTTGGTGGCCTCGATGCCTTTCCACTTGAGGAGTTTGTCGCTGAGACCCTTGGAGATGATCTCCTCGAAATCCCGGATGCCGGCAGCTTCAATGCGGAGGCGGTCCGCCTCCTTTTGCGCTTTTTCGAGGCGGAACTCGTATTCAAGCGATTCTTGTTCCTGCTGGAGCTTGCGTTCGATGGCCTGTTCGAGGGTGGTGGGCAGTTGGATGTTGCGGATCAACACGTCGTTCAGCTGGATGTAATTCTCGGCGAGCTTGGCCGCAAGTTGGTTCTTGATCTCGAGCTGGATTTGCTCCCGCTTGGTGGTGTTGAATTCCTCAGGGAGGTACTTTGCGATGACTTCACGTGCGACGGATCGCATGGCCGGACGAATGACCTTTTCTTCGTAGCTGCGGCCGCGTTCGATTTCCAAGCGACCGAGTTTCTCGTACTCAGGTTGGGTGAACACCGTCATGTCCATGTTGATCTTGAGCAGGTTGGAGCTGAGGACTTCGAGGGCTTCCATTTGCTCGGTTTGGCGGATTTCGTACTCGTATACCTTGTTCCAAGGCGCCTTGAAATGGAAACCGCTGGAGAGAGGAGCCTCGTCGGGATCCACGCCTTCTCCGAAGGTGTGGAAGGTCAAACCCGCGTAGCCAGACGGAACCGTCACGGTCAAGGAGCCCCACAGCATGACGATGGGCAGGAAAACAAGCAAGGCGAGAAGGATGCCGCGCAACCGGCGGCGGTCTTCAGGGGAAGCGTTCATGTTCATTCAACGAAGGTAATCAGCGGCCGCCACCTGCACGACGCAGGGCCCACTCGGCCGTCAACAAAGTCAGCAGGGCCGCGAGCAGCCAAAGCTGGGCGTGAAGGGGGAGGCGTTCCGATGACATGTGTACCACGTCCTGGGCGGAAATGGAGGCGGAAAAATCCTCCCAAGCGGCGCGAAGTTGGGGGAGGTCGCTTGGAGCGTTCAAGGCTCCCAAAAACGCCCCTTGGGAGTTTTCAGCCAACCGAATCAGCAGGCCGTGTTGAGCGGGAACGAGGCTGGACTCTGCTTGCACGGCGTTCACAACCAAGGAGCCTCTTTGGGACAGCGGTTCACCGTTTTGGGTGCAGGACGCAACCCAATCGTAGATTCCGGGCAACAAGTTGCCCAAATCGAGTTGGAGGTCGGCAGATTGGGGGCTTGCCACAAAGCGGTGCGACGTCGGTTCGTTTCCTCGAGAGGTCAACGCCAACGTCACGTCCACGTCCACGGTGGGGGTCAAGGAAACGTCGTAAACCTCGGCGACCAATTGACATCTCAGGTCTTCGTCCAGCCGTTCAGGCGCGGTGATGCGAAGCCTTCGCACGTCGTCTCGGCTGCTCAGGTATTGCAGAGTTCGGTTGACCAAGTCGTCGAACACCTTGCTCTCGCCGTTGTGCCGAGCGACGTCTTGCATGCGCCAGCGCCACAAACCCTCGCCGAGGGTGACGGCCACGCGTTTTCGGTCTGATTCTTTGACAGCCCAAAGCGGCCAGTCCGTCTCGACGGGACCGACCTTTTGCTTGAGTGCAGTCAAGAGGGCGGGCGTAACGCTGTACGTGCCGGTGGGGCACGCAAGCGGTGGCCAAAGGGCCAACATGCGGTCGAGGTCGCTCGGAAGGGGGAACGGTTCAAACGTGGCCGCACGTTGACCTTGGGCTTCGGTGATCAGCGGTTCAGGCTCGTGCTGGAAACCGACCACGTTCAAGTCCCACTCGTTCCATGTGGTCTCGGCACCGCCAAGCACCCACACGGCGCGTGCGGATTTTATGGCATCGCGGACCGATGCAGGCAGCAAGGTTGGGTCGACCTGATGCAAAACCAGAACGTCGTGCTCAGGCAAGGCGGTGTTGTTGTTCAATTCCGACACCCACAAAACGTCGGTTTCTTGGTGGCGGTTGGATTCTGCTGCGGATCGAACGGCGGCCACATCGGGGTGCGGAGCTCGGGCCACAACCAGGATTTGGCGGCGGCTTTCCAACACATCCACCGTCGTCGTCTTCCGGTTGTTCTTCGTGGTGACTTCTCGCACATCCCCGGCGTTGGGTGCCGCAACGGTTGCACGAAGGGGGTAGGGGCCAGCACGCTCGGCATCCACTTGGACGTTCCACGTGGTGCTGCTGAGTTCGTGGGCCGGCGTCCAGGTGGTGGAGGCGAGAACCGTCGTTCCCGAGGTCAAATTCATCGTCAACGGCACACCCCGTGCACCTCGAGCCTGTGCGGTGACTTCCACCGGAAACGTGTTGCCGAGGTAGGCCACTTCGTTGGTCCGAAGCTTGGACAGCTCAAGGTCGGTCACAAGCGAGGTGTCGCCGGTGCCGACAAACACGTGCGGCACGTCCAGGCGTTCGGCCGTGAATTCCGGGTCGGGGCCTCGGTTCGCACGTCCGTCCGTCACGACCACCACCGCCGGCACGTTTCGATGCACGTAACGGTCGCGAAGCGCTTCCAAGGCCGTGCCGAGGTCGGTTCGTTTCCCTTGGGGATCCCAACCGTCCTCTCCCCATTCTCGGAGCTCTCGGTCGAACGTGAACAGGTCCACGTCCCACCCCGGGCTGTCCCCCCAGGAAGGAACCTGCGCAACGAGGTTGTCCAAAGCGGCTCGTCGTGCCGCGCTGTCCTGTCCCATCCATTGCGACGAAGTGGCGTCCACCACGACGGGCAACACCGGTGCTTCCCGCGTCTCTGTCGTGGTTCGGAGCATGGGGCTCAGCAACAGGAAGCCGAGGATGCTCAGAACACTCAACCGAAGCAGAGCGAGCAACCACGTGGGCGCGGGTCGCTCCTTTCCCCAACCGTACAGCAGCGTCGTCAGGCCCAGCGCAGTGCCTGCCAAGGCGGCCCACTGCCAAGGTTCGGCATGCACGATGAGGTTGGAGAAATCCACGTTCAAGGTTGGTTAGAGGTTGCTCGCATGGAGAATGCCCTGTTAGGCGGTAATCATCCCGCCGTCCACGTTCAGGGTTTGGCCGGTGATGTACGAGCTCATGTCGCTCGCGAGGAACACACACAAGTTGGCCACGTCCTCCGGCGTTCCTCCGCGCTTCAGTGGGATGGCGTCGCGCCAGCCTTGCACGGTGTCGGGGTCCAACTTGGCGGTCATTTCGGTTTCAATGAACCCGGGAGCGATGGCGTTGCAGCGAATGTTGCGGCTGCCGAGCTCGAGGGCCACAGACTTCGTGAAGCCGAGGATGCCGGCCTTGGAGGCCGCGTAGTTGGCCTGTCCAGCGTTGCCCTGTACGCCTACGACGGAGGAGATGTTCACGATGGAGCCCGAGCGCGCCTTGAGCATGGTGCGAAGGACGGCTTTGGTGAGGTTGAAGCAGCTTTTGAGGTTCACGCTGATCAC
>JBDQOS010000083.1:0-4082 GCA_040261075.1 Flavobacteriales bacterium | reverse complement strand
TGGCGTGCCATGGTCGACGTCAACGTGACCGGCGTCCTTTCAACACTGCACGCCTCCTTGCCGTTGCTGCTCCCCAACCAAGGGCATGTCATCAACATCGGCTCGCTCGCGGCACGCCAGGTGTTCCCCAACAGCGGCGTGTACTGCGCCACCAAGCACGCGGTTCTGGCGTTGTCGGAATCGATCCGAACGGAATTCAGAAACGACCTTGCCGTGACCACCATCAACCCGGGGGCCGTCAACACCGAGTTCATTGACCGCACCACCAACGACGAATTGCGCGCCAATTACCGCCCGCAATTCGACGAAGGCATGGCGCCCGAATACGTCGCGGAAGCCGTCCTTTTCGCCGTCGAAAGTCGAGGGCGAGGTGTGGTCAGCGAGCTCACCATTCGCCCCGACCGAAGAGAACTCTAAGTCATTCTCAACTTGCACAAAAAGAAGAGCATAGAATTCTTCACCTCATCCAAAGGTTGGGGAGGACTCGAACGAAACATGCTCGTCATGGCCCGTTGGATGAAGGGCGCTGGGCACCGGGTCGCGCTGTCTGCGCCTGCCGATTCCCCCACCCTGAAACACGCCGAGCAATCCGGTCTCGACCTCGCGGCCGCAGCGCCGGATTTTTCCACCCTGACCTCTCGCCTTGCAGGCCGTCGGTGGGGACGGAAACGGCATGCGGACATCCTGTGGATTCGGGATCGGCGCGACTTGGATTTTGGGCGTCATGCCGCGAGGGAAATGAACGCAGTTCTGGTCATGCAGCAAGCGATGCAAATCCCGCGGGCCAAAAACCAGCCGTGGCACCTCAAACGCTACCAAGCAGTGGACGCCTGGGTGTGCGGCCTGGAGCACTTGAAAGTGGAATGCCTTGAACGCACCCCCCTTCTGCCGGAGCAATGCCACGTGCTGCCGCTCCCTTTGGATGCGCGGTGGTTTGAAGAGTCCGAGGTGAGTTCGCAAGCCGCGCGGGAGGCCTTGGGGCTCGAGGTTTCTTCTGACGCCTTCTTGGTGGGCACCGTGGGGCGATTGGACCCCGGCAAAGGCCAAAGGCTGGCGCTTCAAGCTTTGGCCCTGTTGCCCCACAACGTTCATTGGGTCTTCGTGGGCGACAACACCGTCAACAACGGGGTGGACGAACGCGCGTACCTCGAACAATTGACGCAGGAACTCGGCTTGGAATCCCGCGTTCACATGCTGCCCGGCCAGGATGCCCGTGGGGTGTACAACGCCTTGGACGCGTTTGGGATGGTCAGCACCTCGGAGACCATCGGAACCGTCACGCTTGAAGCCATGGCTCGTCGCGTGCCGGTGATTGGAAGCCGCGCGGGCGGCACAACCGAGCTCCTCTCGGACGGCCGCGGGTTTCTTTTTGAGGCCGGGCATGCGCAGGACCTCGCGCGTGCCGTCGAAGCAGTGCGCAATGCGAGCGAAGCGCAGGTGGACGACGTCACCCGCAAGGCGCGCAGGTGGGCCGAGCAAAGCCGTGCGGAAGAATTGATTCCCGCTTGGGAGGAATTGATGGATGCGCTCGTGGAGTCGAGGCGGAAGGCGTAATTTTGGGCCTCCCCATGAGCGCCAACATCCAACAACAAATTGAACGTCGCCGCACGTTTGCCATCATTTCCCACCCGGACGCGGGCAAGACGACCTTGACGGAGAAATTCCTGCTTTTTGGGGGCGCGATTCAGACCGCGGGTGCGGTGAAGAACAACAAAATCACCAAAACGGCGGCGTCGGATTTCATGGAAATCGAACGTCAACGGGGCATCTCGGTGGCGACCTCGGTGATGGCGTTCCACTACAAGAACCTGCTGATCAACTTGCTCGACACGCCCGGCCACAGGGACTTTGCGGAGGACACGTACCGGACCCTGACCGCCGTGGACAGCGTCATTCTCGTCATCGACTGCGTGAAGGGCGTCGAGCCTCAGACCGAGCGTTTGATGGAGGTGTGCCGCATGCGCAACACGCCCGTGATTGTGTTCATCAACAAGATGGACTTGGAGGGCCGCGACCCTACGGACTTGCTGGACGAAGTCGAGGCCAAACTCGACATCCAGGTCCGCCCCTTGTCTTGGCCCATTTCTCAGGGCCACACGTTCCAAGGGGTGTACAACTTGTACAACCAAAGCCTGAGGCTGTTTCAAGCAGACAAGACCAAAGTGGCCAAGGACGTCGTCACCCTGGACTCCCTGGACGACAGCGCCCTCGACGACTTGGTGGGCAACCACGCTGGACAACTTCGGGAAGACGTCGAGCTCATTGAAGGCGTGTACGACGCGTGGGATCCGAAGCCGTACCTTGAAGGAAAGATGGCTCCGGTCTTCTTTGGCAGCGCCGTCAACAACTTCGGTGTGCAGGAAATGCTCGACACGTTTGTGGACATTGCTCCCAACCCCAAACCGCGCGAAACATCCACGCGCTTGGTTGCCCCCAACGAACCTAAGTTCACGGGATTCATTTTCAAGATCCACGCGAACATTGACCCCAAGCACCGCGACCGCATCGCGTTTTTGCGCGTTTGCTCTGGGAACTTTGAACGCAACACGTTTTACCAGCACACGCGCCTCGACAAGAAGCTCAAATTCGCCAACCCGGCCAGTTTCCTCGCCCAGGAAAAGAGCGTCGTCGAGCAAGCGTGGCCCGGTGACGTGGTGGGCTTGTACGACACCGGAAACTTCAAGATTGGAGACACCCTTACCGAAGGAGAAGACTTGCAATTCCGAGGCATTCCGAGCTTTTCGCCGGAAATCTTCAAGGAGTTGGTCAACAAGGACCCCATGAAGAGCAAGCAGCTCGAGAAAGGCATCCAACAGCTCACCGACGAAGGCGTGGCACAACTGTTCATTCGCGAGGCAGGCAACCGAAAAATCGTGGGGACAGTCGGCGAACTTCAGTTTGAAGTCATTCAATACCGGCTGGAACACGAATACGGCGCCAAGTGCGAATTCCAGGCCAAGCCCTACAGCAAAGCTTGCTGGATCGAGTCGGACAACGAAGAAAAGCTGTCCGAATTCCGGCGCATCAAAGCCCAGGACATCGTCCGCGACAAAGACGGGTTGGAAGTCTACCTCGCCCCTTCTCAATTCATGTTGAACATGGAGATTCAGAATTTTCCTGAAATCACCTTCCACTTTACCAGCGAATTCAAGACGGCACAAGAAGAAGGCGCGTGATGCGTTGTACCTTCAGCGCTTCATGAATTGTCCTCCTTTGCTGTCCGTTTTGAGCCTTTTGGGGTCCTTGGCATGGAGCTTTTCCGCGCATGGCCAAACCGAGCCCAAATCCCCCAACGTGGTGCAGGTCAGCGGACTTGTGGTGACGGGCGATTCGCTCGCTCCGCTTCCCTACTGCACGGTCTTTCGTGCTCGGGACCGGCGCGGCACCATGACGGACATTCGCGGCTTCTTCAGCCTTCCTGCCTTGGAAGGCGACACCCTTGAATTTTCGAGCGTGGGGTACGTCACACAACAAGCGGTGATTCCCGTCGGAAGCGCAATGGGGCGCGTCAATTTGGTCCAACCCTTGGGACGGGACACCGTCAACATGGCTGACGCGTTTGTGTACCCGTGGCCTTCGAAGGAGCGATTCAAACAAGAATTCTTGGCCCTGGGCCTCCCCAACAACGGGCTGGATCCGGCCTGGGAGACGAACTTGGACCCCATGGAAGTGTACGACCGGCTGATTGAGGTGGGCCGCGACGGGCAGTCGACGTCCACCGAAGTCCTGTCAGCGCAGGCCATCCAAGCAGGCTACGCGGGCCAAGCCCCGCCCGTCAATTTGTTGAATCCCGTGGCGTGGGCCAAATTCCTGCAAGCCCTCAAAGCCGGCGAACTCAAGCGACAATGAGTGCGATGCGCCGTGCAGGATGGGGGTTGTGCTTGTTCCTGATTGTCCACGTGACCTGGGGCCAAACCCCCTACACCCTCACTGGCACGGTGTCCGACACGCGCGGGCAAGTTCTTCCCGGTGCCGCCGTTTTGGTCAAGGATCACGTGCGTCTCGGCGTCACCACCGACAGCCAGGGCGGATTCACCTTGGAATTCCCGAGCGCAGGCCCGTGGGTTGTGACGGCGTCCTTC
>JBDQOS010000082.1:0-3165 GCA_040261075.1 Flavobacteriales bacterium | reverse complement strand
TTCTGCGCTCGCGTCAATGCTTCCCCAAATGGTGGAAGGTTGCTGAGCGGCAGGGGTGGTGGCATCTTCCGCACCGATGGTGAGGAAGCTGTCGAAGGCCATGTCGGGGAACACGGCAACAAAGGCCGGGTTCAATCCGGCGGCGCTCCAACTCGCGTTCAACGCGTTGTTGTACCACGAGCCCGAAGATGCATCGAGAATCATGGGGTTCGAAGAGTCTCCTGAACACGATGACAGATAATCGTCTTCATTCAAGCAGTTCAGGTAGAGACGGTAAGTCGTCAAACCATCCAAATCACCACCCTCGTGTGTGGCGACGGTTTCGATGGAGATGCAATACCCCTCGGGAGCTGGGGCAAAGACGCCGGGCGACAGGAATTGAGCCTGCAGCCCCGTCATACACAGCACCGAGAGAACAGAAAAGAATGTTCGCATAGCGATAACAGTTTGGGGTTAATAAGAATTCATTTCAACAGTGCGAGCCACCAAAAAATGGGGGCATTGCGAAGTCAAAAAAGCAACACGATACCTGCAAGTCCAAAAGATTATACAACCTTTTCTCGGAGCCGAAAAGCTCAAAAAAACAGGGTCTAACATAATGCATCAAAAACCTCCTGAATTCAGCGGGATTGTGTCGTATAATCCCTCAAATGGCCTTCCCTGTTTTTTTTGTGCGAATTTTTCGACTCGACCGACAAAAACATCGATTTGACCCATGAAACGACGAAAAACTCCAACAAGCCGCCAAGTAGCTTCACCCGACTCGACGATCGGTTTCCAAGGAAATCTTCGGTGGCAGAGAAAACTTGTGTACATTTGCGCTCGCTGAAAGGGTACCATAGCTCAGTTGGTAGAGCAACGGATTGAAAATCCGTGTGTCCCAGGTTCGAATCCCGGTGGTACCACTTCAAGGCTGCGCATGGCGCGGCCTTTTTTTTGACCTTTGCGGAAGATTCCTCGAAGTGAATGCCTCCCAACCTCTCTGGAAAACTGCGTTAAAGGAGTTGCAACCTGACGCGGTGGCTTGGATTCGCGAGCCCATGCTGGACAACTCCTTGGTTGACGAGTACCGGGTCGTCTTGGCTGAGGCATGCGGGGACGCCGCAGTGCATGAGCTCGAGTGTCCAGGTGGAGAAGCATTGAAGGCGCTTGACAAGTTGCCAGAACTTTTCGAGAGGTTCGCCGAATGGCATCTTACCCGTCATTCGATCGTAATCACCACAGGCGGAGGAGCCCTCAGCGATGCCGTGGGGTTTGCTGCATCGGTTTGGAAACGGGGCGTGAAGGTGATTCACATTCCCACCACGACCTTGGCGATGGTCGATGCGGCGTGGGGTGGCAAAACCGCGCTGAACTGGGGCGGCATGAAAAACCAAATCGGCACCTTTGAACTTCCGGCGGCAGTCCAAGTTGACGCCCGATGGTTGGTCACGCTTCCTGAAAGGGAATTCAGGGCGGGGTTGGCCGAGGCAGCGAAGCACGCCATGCTCGAGCCTGCGGGGGACCTTCATTTGAATTCGAACTTGCCACAATGGCCCGTCCAAACCCCTGATTCACTTGAAACTTGGACGAATTGGTTGGTGCATTCCGCCGACACAAAGAGGCGCATCGCAAGCGAAGACCTGCACGAGCGAGGAAGGCGTGCTGTTCTCAATTTGGGCCACACGGTAGGCCACGCGGTTGAAGCACTGCTGGCGGACTCCCGGAACACGTTGCTCCATGGCGAGGCGGTGGCGATTGGGCTTCACTTTGCCTTGCACGAAGCGAGGAACCCCGTTTGGAACGTGGGGCAGAATTCGGAAGACGTTGAACCGCACGCAGTCCTCGTAGAAACTTGGCTCCGTGACAACGTCCCTGTGCCCTCTGTGGACTTGCCGGACGCCGAACGCATGTGGGACTGCATGCTGCACGACAAGAAAAACACCGCGTTCGTCGTGCAAGATGTGGCTTGGCGTGGCCTGGGCTCTGTGATTTGGCCTGTGGCTTGGAAAAAGACCTCCTTCGAGGCAACTTGGACACGTTTTGTGCGTTTTTGGGATGACCTCTAGAGCTCCTACATCAACAGAAACATGAACCATTTGGAACAGACTGCGTCTGAATTGGCTGTCCTGCTTGACGGCAGCGTGGTGGGCAACCCTGAAGTGCGTGTCCGGCGGTTGGCCAAAATCGAAGCTGCAGGCCCAGGTGCCGTCTCCTTTCTGTCGAATCCCGAGTACGAGCGATTCATTTACACCACCGGAGCCAGTGTGGTGATTGTCGCTTCCGACTTTCAACCTGCTCAGCCCCTCCCCCCCGACTTGACGTTGCTCCGGGTGGAAGACCCGTACCGCGCGTTTGCCCGGTTGCTCGAGGCTTACGATGCCGTGCTCAAACGTCAAGAAGGCATCCACCCCACGGCGGTGGTGGACGACGAAGCTTCGCTCGGGGAGGGATGTTTCGTGGGGCCCCACGTGGTGGTGGAACGGGGCGCCGTGATTGGAGACCGAGTGGAATTGCACGCCCACGTTCACGTGGGCCGCGACGTGCGCATTGGCCATGACTCGGTGCTCCACAGCGGCGTGCGGATTCTCGATCGGTGCGTCGTGGGGCAACGCTGCACGTTGCAGGCGGGGGCGATTGTCGGTTCAGACGGCTTCGGGTTTGCGCCCAAAGAAGACGGCTCTTACGCCAAAGTCCCGCAAACTGGCAACGTCGTCATCGAGGACAATTGCGACATCGGGGCCATGACGACCGTGGACCGGGCGACGTTGGGAAGCACGGTCATTCGCCGCGGATGCAAGTTGGACAACCTCATTCAAGTGGCGCACAACGTGGTCATTGGGGAGGCCACGGTCATTGCAGCCCAAACCGGCATCGCGGGCTCCACCACGCTCGGTGCCCGGTGCATGATTGGCGGGCAGGTGGGCATTGGGGGGCACCTCACGATCGCCAAAGGCAGCAAGGTTGCTGCCAAATCCGGGGTTTCGGCCAGCCTCTTGAAAGAAGATCAAACGTACCAAGGCAACCCTGCAGTGCCGGTCAAGCAGTTCCAAAAATTCCACATTGCGCTGCGTCGTTTGGCACGAATCCCCCTCGGCGAGCGCCTCGATGCCATCGAACAAGCGCTTGAAGCCCAAAATTCCCCGAGCGACAACCCGGTTGACCATTCAAAGGGCTGACGTAGGT
>JBDQOS010000007.1:0-2880 GCA_040261075.1 Flavobacteriales bacterium | reverse complement strand
CTGCTACCCTGCGTCGTGGGTGGGGGACGGCGTTTGCGACGACGGCGTGTCGTTTCCATCGGACTTCATGTGCAGCCAATTCAATTGGGACGAGGGAGATTGCGGGGATTGTCCCGACGGCCTGCAAGAAGATTGCAACGGAAACTGCGTCCCCAATTCGCTCTTGGGCAACGGAGTGTGCAACAACACAGCCCTGGCCAATTTTGCGTGCGAAAATTTTGGCTGGGACGCGGGCGATTGTGCCCCGACATGTCCGCAGGGTCAATTCGCAGACTGCAACGGCGTGTGCTGGGACAACGAGGTGCTGGAGTTTGTGAACGACTGGCACTGCCACTCGGGAGAGTGGCTTGGGATTTGGTGGATGCAAGAGTTTGGCGCCCTGAACTTGGACTGCGAGGCGTTTGACTTTGACGGGGGCGATTGTTTGGTTTGGGGGTGCACAGACGTGGAGGCCACGAATTACTACGAACACGCCACCGACGACGACGGATCGTGCCAATACGGGGAGTGTCCGCCAGGCACCCAAGATTGCATGGGGGCGTGCGTTCCGCAGAATTGGGTAGGCTCTAACGCGTGCGCCTCGGGTCCTGCTCAGGACCTCGCCGAGCACCTTATGGAAGGGGCTTATCCCGCCGTTTTGGAACAAGTGATTCAGGTGGGGGCGAAGACCCGAAGCCTCTGCGTCCTCCCCAACGGCACAACGGCCTTTGCCGCCACCGATGCTGGATTTGTGCGGATGGACTTCGACGAAAGCGGGACGTGCTCCAACCTTCAGACTGTCCCTGCGCCAGGCCTCTACACGGCAGAATCCACGGCCGACGGGGAGTTTGTTTGGGGGTCGGCATACCAGTCCGGTTCGGTGCAGGTCTTGGAGGTGGCGACCCACGAAGTGGTGGCGACGTTGCCTTCCGGAAACCTCCCACTGAAGCTTCGCCGGAGCCACAACGGGGCGTGGATGGCTTGTTCCAATCACGATTCCAACACCGTGCGAGTGTGGGATGCGAACACGCACGAGGTCGTCCAAACCCTCTCCGTGGGCATCCACCCGCGTAACATCGCCTTTTCGCCGGACGACGCGTTGTTGTACGTGTCCAATTGGAGTTCCTGGACCTTGGGCGTGTACGCCACCGACACGTGGGAGCTGGTGGCGGAGGTGCCGGTGGATTACTGGCCCCAAGCGGTGTGGGCTACGCCGGACGGGGACCATGTGCTGGTGGCGAATTTTGGGTTTGACCACACCTACGACCACATCTCCGTCATCCGAACCTCTGATTGGGAAACGATTGCTCGTTTGCAAACGGGGGCTGGGCCAGAGGACATGATGACCCTCGGCGACCACGGCCAGTACCTGTATGTTTCCAATTGGGGTATGTCGTGCTGTTTCTACACGGTCAACAGCCCGTGCTGTGCCCAAGAAATCAACAAGGGAACGGCGACCATCATCGCACTTCCGGACTTTTCAAGCATTGTGCCTCCAGGGACGGTGCCGGCAGAAATCCCCTACCTCAAGTCCACCTTGAAGACGGTGGCGCTGGAGGGCGAGTACTCGTTTGGGATGGCGGCTACTCCGGACGGGTCACGGGTGTTCATCTCGCACATGGACGGCGAGACGGTGAGCGTCTTGGGGTTGGGTGAATACGAGGCGCCTGGAGAGGCGTGCGACAACGCTTCGGTGTTGACCGCCCCGGCGTTTTGCTTTGAGGGATGCACAGCAGGGTACGGCGACGATTTCAACGAGCAATGTCCGTTTGAAGCCTTGGGCGGGCCTGACAGGGTTTATCGCTACGACGCGGTGGCCACAGACACGGTCAACCTCGAAATGTGCGGCTCAGAGTTCGACACCAAGTTGTACATCTACGAGGGCGTTTGTCCAGAAAGCAATTCTGGGCAGGCGCTTTATTGCAACGACGATGCCTGCGGCGTGAACGGTTGGCGATCTCGAATTGAGCTGGTGGTTTTCGAGCAAGGGACGACCTATTATTTGGTCGTGGACGGCTACGGGGAAGCGGATTCGGGGAATTTCACCTTGTGTTTTGAAAAGGAATGCCCGGCCGATTTGAACAACGACGACCACCTTTCGGTGTCCGATTTGATCCTCTTCCTGAAGGGGTTTGGGGAGCAATTCCAGGTCGATCACTTCATGGAGTTCGTGTCGCAGTTTGGCGGCACGTGCGAGTGAACGCCAACGAAAAAAAGGCACCCAACTGGGTGCCTTTTTCGCAAAGACTCGATGAATGCAGCGTCACTCGTTCGTGCCGACCGGGATGCGGTCCGTCGCCATCAAAAAGATGCCGACCAAAGGCAGCACAGCAAGGATGCCATGGTATGTACCTGCAATCGTTTTGGTGCCCTCCGTCAACTCCAAGCTCGCAGGCATGGACTGAATGAGAAGGACGCCGAAGAGGTTCACCACGCTCAGCGTGAGGAACACCTTGATGGCGAACGACTTGAACACCTTGGATCCGTCGTAATTCAATTTGTTGGGAAAGGCCACAATCGCTTGGCAACACCAAATCGCTGCGAGGGCCAAATGTTGGATGTCCCCGTTGCTCGCGTAGGTCGTGAGCTCGTTGGGAATGACGATCAAGGCGTACAGGAAGTAGCCAAGCAGAAAAAAGAAACGGTTGCGGCGAATGACGCCAAACAAAGCCAGGGCCGTCGGAATGCCGGCCACGATTACCAATGGATTCATGGAAGTGAGATTAGGGTTGAGGGCAATTACTTCGCCTTGAAGTAGCCGTAGATCGCCAACACGAAGAACACCATGTCCGGCGCGATCATTTCAATGCCGAAGTTCATCAGCTCACTTTGACCGAGGACCAAGTTCATCACGGCAAACATTGCGGCGATGCCCACGAGGTAGGCGAGGAGGATGGTTTT